>NZ_JBXWMF010000004.1:0-262795 GCF_059609725.1 Ruegeria sp. YTSC199 | reverse complement strand
CGCGGGATGGAGCAGCCCGGTAGCTCGTCAGGCTCATAACCTGAAGGTCGTAGGTTCAAATCCTACTCCCGCAACCAGCGTCGGAATATCTCAAAAACAGCCCGTTCAGACTACAATTGATTCCCCGGATCAATTGCTTAACGTCTTCTCCTCGTCAGGCTCATAACCTGAAGAGCAGAGATTCAAATCCTACTCCCGAAACCAAAAAATTACACACAATAGCAGATGTTTACGCGCCGCCTTCGGGCGGTGTTTCCATTTGTGCCAAAAGCAACCGATGCTGCGGTTTAGATGAATGGCTCCTCTAGTGCACGAAGTTCATCTGAGAGCGTAAGACTACGCTACTGCACTCCTTGGTTTCGCAACCTTGAAGGTCAGACATGCGGCCAGTAGAATTGGCCTCATTTGGCGCTACGCAATGCCTTGCGAATGTAGGTGTTGGCAGACCGGAAATGTGATGGACCGGATGCTTCGGCAAACCGACCAAGGGTCCATCTGCCGGTCCAGGGGTGGGTGCCACTAGTGTAGAGTGAGCCCTCGTCATGAGCGTCGATAAATCGCCGTAGTTTGTCGCAAGCAGATTCGAAATCCGAGAGGAGATTTGCCCAAGGAGTATTGTTGCCTCTCGCATACAGCGGCGCGTTGTACTCCTTAAGTTGGTTCCACTTATAGCCCTTGGCTGGCACATGAACCTCCCGTCCTGCAACGCCGTCTTCGTACCAACCGTGGAACATGCCCATCCAGTGGGTTCGGTGAGCGATGACACCTTTGATCGTGGTGTCGTCATCAGGGGTCGACAAAGAGGATTGCGCTTCGTCGACGCCATCGAGCGTCTTGCGTAGCTTGGCCAAATCCTTGTCGAAGGCGGCAAGCAAATCGATCTTGTTCGTTGCTGCTGGCATGGCTCACCACTACTCAAAAAAGCAGATCTGTTTCTTGATATGGGTCAATGATGCTTGATCTTGTTAACGGAGTGGTAGCGGTCTTTCGGGCCGATGCAGAAAAAAGTCCACTTAGTCCCGCTCCTCTGCCATATGCCACCCGGTTCTGAATGTCCGGAACACGGCCGCTTCGGCTGCATCAGGTTGGCTGCAGGCATGGAAGACTCTTGCGATTTACTGGTCAGTTGCGAGTTCACCCAAAGCTTGAGAGTTCATGATGTCTGTATCCTTTTTGAGGCATCAAAAACTGCTCAGAATAGCCTTATGAGGTCCAATTAAGGAGTTGGATGCAACGCTTACGGACTACCTCAACGCAGAAAACAAAGCCATACACTTAACCGGCTGTTGATTCTTCAAGGATTGCACGGGCATCGCTCACGTCGATCGTATTTTCTCCGCCTATGACTTTCCGCAAGGCAGTACATAGATCGGAAATGGCGGCAGGCGCCGTTGCGAATTTCTTGCATTGTCTAAAGTACTCTACCGAAGTTCGAAGTTCGAACATTTTTGCTTGCTGTTGCCGCGCAGTCTTCAAAGCTTCACGAAACTCGGCTTCGGCGGGCATGGTCTCCGAACTCGTCAGCGCGTAGACCCGGTCCGTTTCGGCTTGAGCCCAACCCTCATTTGTCAGGCTTTGGTGCTTGCGTGCTTCGGCCAGCAAGTCCCGCGCACTTTCCCGATCACCTGTTTTGAGAGTGAGTTCGGCAATCAATGTAAGGAAAAACGGCCTGTAGTTCCCCGCTCCGCTGTCCCACCATGCTTCTGCCGAATTTCGTAACATACGGATCGTTTCCGGGTCGGGCGAGACATAGGCATTCACCCAGCTTCGCCAGAGAACTGCAGTCACAGACATGAACGTAAAGGAATGCTTTGCAGCCAGTTCCTCAAGTTGGTCAACAACCTCAACTACCTGTTCGGGTTCCCGGCGCAGAAGATGAAGCATGCACAGGTAGGTAAGTGATTGCGCGATGCTGTGTGCATGCTCTAGCTCTCGAGCGGCGGCTACCGCTTGGTTTTGGATTTCCAGTGCTTTGTCCGGGGCGCCGCGCATCCAAATTGCCAAGCTCAAGAAACACGAGGTGATTGCTGCGTGGTCCGACCCATAAATAAAAGCCAGATGCCCATCCCGCTTCGGACTGTAGAGCTCGAGTGCCTGTTTCAAGTTTTCGTAAGCTGGATCCAGTTCACCAATGTGAAACAACACTGCACCCATTGCACGATGAGCCACCATCTGATGTTGCGTTTCAACGGTTGATTCCGCCAAGTTTAACAATTCTCCTGCAACACTCCTGGCCAGATCATATTCAGCACGCACCAAATGAAACGAATACAATCCGTTCAAAACCGGGAACAAGTGCCCTGTTTCTTCGATGCGCTCACACAGGTCTCGTATTCGTTCGTAAACAGAACCGGTCTCATCGGCGGCTATCCCGGCCGTCGATCGCAGAACACCTGCTCTGAGGACCTGTATCTCAATTTCCTTACGGTCTCGTTCGTTGCTTTGGCTTTGCTCGCGCAACTGCTCGATCGCCAGAGAGAGCTGTGTGTTCGCCTCAATGTTCGCGGAACGCTGAACCGCGTGCTGACCCGCGAGGTAACGGCAGTCGATCGCTTCCTTGCCCATTCCGGCCATCGTGTAGTGATGCGCCAGAATTTCCGGACCGGCATCACCTATGTGAAGTGCATCCTGGTTGAGCGTCTCAGCGACACGCGCGTGCAGGACCCTGCGCTCGCTTTTCAAAAGGCTGTTGTAGGCAGTGTCACGAATAAGGGCATGACGATAGCTGAAGGTTTCCGGACCTTCTGATGCGGTAGTTGTAACAATGCCCGCGTCAACCAAAAGCTCCAAACTCGAGCGCAACGCCTTTTCGCCAAATCGGGAGATTTCGGCTATCAACGGATAGGAAAATTGTGGCCCGACTACCGCCCCGATCTGAGCCACTTCCTTGGCCGAACTCAATCGGTCGAGACGGGCCATGAGCGCATCGTGCAATGTGCTGGGAACTGGGCTTGCTGAAGAAGATGCACGCATCGGATGAGACTCGATGCCTTTGGTAAAAGCGCCTGATTCAAAAAGGTCTTTTGTCACCTCTTCGACGTAAAGCGGTACACCATCAGATCTGGCCGCAATCAACTCGTACATTTCATCGGAGATTGACTGACCTTGGGCAACTTCATCCACGATGCTTTTGACTTGGTGGAAATCCAGTTGCCTCAATACAACTTTCGTAAGGTTCGATTGTAGCGCCCAGCGCGGATCGAATTCGGGCCTGAATGTCATCACCACCAGTACAGGAAGGTCTTTGATCTGATCCACGATCCGGTCCAGCAGCAACTTGGTAGTCGGGTCAACCCAATGCGCGTCCTCAAACAAGAGAAGCACCGGTTTCTCAGACGCCAGAGATGTCAGCTTTTCCAGCAACATTCCCAGCGTCTGATCCATGATTTGCTGTGGCGTCAAATCCAATGACCCCAATTGCTCTTCGAATGGAACAGAGAGAAGTGACGCTGCCAACTTCAATACATGGTTGGACGGATCACCCAGAACCGAGGAAATCTTCTTGAGCTTCGCTTCGTTAGACTCGTCAGACCGCAGTTTTGCGGCACCCTCGAATTGACGAATGACAGGGTAAAACGCACTCGCGAAATGATAGGGTGAACACTGGTATCGAATTTGAGTGTGCGACACGCCCGAAGTGTTCTGACGCAGCTCTTCAACCAGCCGAGATTTGCCAATTCCCGGCTCACCCGACACCAGCACAACCTGACCTTGACCACCACAGGCCAGCTTCCACTTTTCGTTCAGGATCTCATATTCAGCCGCGCGACCAATCAAAGGCTTCAGCAACACATCGTCTAGGGCCATGAAGCGGCTGACAGTTTCTCGCGCTCCGGTCACTTGCCAGGCTTCGACCTCTTTCGCAAAACCCTTGAGCTTGAATGCGCCGCGCAAAACATACTCGAAAGCGTCCCCGGCCAACTGATGCGTGCTTGGTGCGATAATCAGCGTGCCAGGATCTGCCATTGCCTGAAGACGCGCAGCCAGATTTGGCGTCTCGCCCATGGCTGTTCCATCCTCAAACATCTTTTCGCCGCGTAAATCGCCGACGACTACCAGGCCGGTCGCGATCCCAATTCGGACATTCAGTTTCGCATGGGTCCGGATGGCGGGGATTTCCTTTATGATCCGCAGGCCCGCGCGAACCGCACGCTCGGGGTCATCTTCATGGGCATGGGGAAATCCGAAAAAAACCATGATTCCATCGCCGTAATAGCTGGCGATGTGACCATCAAAGGCGGCAACAGATGCAGCACATGTTTCCTTGAAAAGGCGAAGGACTTCGGCCAGGTCTTCCGGATCGACGCGCTGGGAAATTTCTGTAGACCCGACCAGATCGATAAACATGACGGTAAGTTGCCGTCGCTCTGCCACAATGGCAGGGCCCTGGTCTGTGTTTTGCGGGCGGCGCCCTCCCTCAGGACCGGAACGAACAGCTTTCATGAAGCGCCGCCTCGGGCCGAGAGGAAGCCCGATTGTGACAAGGTCCTCGTCGGTTAACTCTGTCAGATCACCGAGTTCGATTTCGTGCTCTTCGAAGGCGCCCCCATATTTGGATAAACCGTGTTTTTCCAGCCAGACCGCGATATCGGACATATTTGATCTTTTGCTTGCTGTTTCAGCAGAACTGTCGTCTGCAGTCCACCAGCATGCATCCCCCTGTTTACTTGGTCTTTTCAGGACACCCCGCAGTTTTTACCGAAGTATCCAGTACCTTTTTCTCAATGAAGTACCCCGATCCGGTTTTGGTCAAGGGGTTCATGGCCTTTTACTGGATTGGGTTCGCCAACAATTCCGCAAAAACAGGTTTGCGTCTACTTTGACCACTTTGGGCTTAGTGCAAACGCAAGTCAGTTGGTCAAACCTAACCCAATAGGCCCAACTCCTGACTTCCAGTCTTCATCCGGTACCTAGTGCATGCAGCAGAAAGCCCCATGCTGGACGTCTTTCATCAACGTATCGAAATCCTTGCCGCGCATCTCAACCAGATTTTTGTGGTCACCTGCTTCAAACCAGATTTTGTCCAACCCGGTCAGGCTATTGTCGACGACGGTCGGCAGATCATAGGCTTCGCCAACAGGCGGTACCGCGCCGAGGGCGCAGTCATCGAACAGACCATCCATTTCAGATTCCGGAGCCAGGCCAAGACGGCGGTTCATCATCGATTGCAGGGCGGTGAGGTCAACCTGATGATTGCTGGGCAGAACCGCAATCATAGGGCCTTCCTCCATGTGGATAAGAACCGATTTGGCGAGATGATCGCCGGGGACATGCGCCGCTTCGGCACATTCGGCGGCGGTTGCGGCATATGGATGTGGAACAATGTCAAACGGAAGCCCTTGGGCATCCAGATGATGTTTCAGACGAGTCGCAATGGTCATTTGGCCCTCCGTATCATCGAAGGCGTCCCGGTCGCGAAACGTGTGGCGGTGCGCAACTAGGGCGCAAGTGTGTGTGAGCCCATAGTGTGCGCCGATTGGCTGGATCGGGCAAGGGGTAGGATGCGCGGTCGGCTGGAAGGAGCTGGAACAGATCTGGTTGTCATCTGTCCCAACACACCTGACGACGGCGGACTTATGTACAACGGCGGCGTATAAGCGGAGCATCTTGACAAAGTGTTGTTGGAAGAGCTGTTTGCTGCTCGCCAAATCCAAGACCCATCAGGTATTTGAGCCAAGGAGTTGTTTCCATGAGATACGGTTTTCTGTTGTCGGCCATCACGACAACAGCGCAAGCGCAGTATCGGATTGCTGATGGAACACAGGTAAACGTACTGGAGATGTTTCAGGAATGTGACGTCTGCCCCGAAATGATCGTCTTGCCCCTTGGTGAGTTCGAAATGGGTGGTCCTCCGGGCGAGTCAAAGCAGAATGTTAAGTTTGATCGCTCTGGAAAATGGATACTTGTCACCCCGGATGATCCCTACATAGCGTTTCATGAGGGGCCGGTTCACTCTGTCACGATAGACTTGCCCGTCGCAATGGGACGCAACGAAGTCACTTACGATGAATGGATGGCCTGCGTGAATGATGGCGGGTGCGGTGGGTACGAACCTGAGGATTTCATTCGGTTACCAAAATCGCAGCGCGCGAAGGTCATTTGGAAACATCCGGTCATCACTGTCTCTAACCTGGACGTGGCTTTGTACACAGATTGGTTGAACGGCAAGGTGGGGGCGGACGTTTATCGCCTGCCAACCGAAGCTGAATGGGAATATGCTGCCCGCGCCGGGACACAAACTCCTTTTGCCCAGGGCGAAGAGGTGACAACGGATCAGGTGAACTTTCTGGGCAGCGCGACCGAGATCATGTTGGGCGAAGAATTCCCAGACCTTGTCTCGCGCGGTAAGCCTGTGCCGGTGGATGAACTGGATGCCGCCAATGCCTGGGGCCTGCGGCACATGTCCGGCAATGTGGTGGAAAGAACAATGTCCTGCTGGACAGACACGTATGAGGGGTGGGAGACGTCCAGCCTCTACTTGGAAAAGGCCCGCGAACAAAACTGCGAAAGACGCGTTACTCGAGGTGGGGCGTACCCGGCGGCCATGGATAGCTCACGTGTTGCTGGACGGGGCAGCGGCTTGGAAGACAATCGTACAAGCGTTTCGGGGTTCCGTGTTTTGAGAGACCTAAAGTGAGTGTTCTCGCCCACAGGTGACGGCGCAAAAAAGACTATCCTGCATCCAGACTGGAACTATCGAAGCGGCTCGGTCACTCGTTCTCCAAAACACGCCGCGCAACGCGAAAGCACTCCAGCGCCTGAGGTACGCCGCAATAGATGCCGACCACGTGGATGATGGCGCGGATTTCTTCTTTGGTCACGCCGTTGTTCAGCGCGCCTTTGCAGTGAATTTCCCACTCGTGCATCTTTCCAAGCGCCCCGATCATCGACAGATTCATCATCGACCGGGTTTTCGCGTCGATAACGTCGTCGCCCCAGCCAAAGCCCCAGCACCAGGCGGTCATCGCCTCCTGAAACGGGCGGGTGAAGTCATCCGCGGCCGCCAGGTTCTTTTCCACATACTCGGCGCCCAGAGTGCCTTTGCGTTGTTCCAGCCCTTTGAGGAAAAGGTCTTCGTCGAAAATATCTGCCATGTGGGGTCTCCGGTGCTTCAGCGCGTTAGTCGGTGTTTGTAGAGGTGATCATAATGCGGTTTCATCCGGCGATGCACCTGTTTCACCCGGTCCGGCGCATCGTCGATTTCGATATATTTGCGAGGCTGCGGCGCAAGACCAGTCGAGTTCGCAAGGTTGGCGTGGAAAGATCCTCCATCCCACCAGCTGTGGGCTGAAGGGTCGCCGCCTGCCTCCCAGCTGAGGGCGTTTTCGATGAAGGGGATGCCGACGGCGTCGCAGAACTTTTGTGTCATGGTATGCGGGTCTTCCAGCAGATCATCACTGTCGATCACTGGCGGCGGGGTGCCGTTCAGCGCCGTCAACAAGTCGAACAGGGCGCGTTGTTCGGGAAAACCGACCTCACCCTCGGCGAAGTCGGGCCAGCGCTTGTACATCGAGGTGATGGATTTGGCCGGGCCGCGGATCAGGAAGGCGTGGTTGAAGTGCGAAAGGAACTCTGCATCCCACATGTGGTTGATGTAATGCGGGAAATCCTTGATGAACACCGGCCCCTTTTGGGCACGCGCCTGAATGTCCTGCCACACGCTGTGCAGCGTCAGGCCGGGCGTTGTCACGTCCCCCGGTTTGAACCGGTGCCACAGCGGGTCTTCGCCCTGATACCAGGCCTCACCGAAAGGTTCGTGCAGGCAATCCAGATCGCCACGTTGCCTCATCATCCATTCAAAGGCCGTTGAGGTGGACCGGGGCACCGCCCAGAGCGCGAGGATCTTGTGCATCTGTCTGGGACCTCCGGGCTAGAGCCGTTTCAAAAGCTGGCCATGCGGTGTTTCCGGCGACAGGCCAAGCGATTTGAATATGCGCCAATAGAGCGCGATGTCGTGGCCGATCACCGGCTTGCCAAGGGCCGTCTCCAGCATATCCGCCAGATGTAGTGGGCGTTGTGGCAAACCGTTCGGGCCGGTTCGGAAATTGCACATCCCGTTGATCAGGATTGCATCGGCCTGCGGGGCCTGCTCGGCAACATATTCGAAGCTTCTGAGCGCCAGGTCGCCTTCAAACACCCAGCGACAGCCGTTGACCTCTTCCTGACTGGCGAACCACCCCTGATCATGAAAATTGCCCGCGTACAGAACATCGAACCCGGCCTCAAGCAGGAACTCGACCGTACCCTGCCACCATTCCGGCCAGTGATAGGCGGCGTTCAGCGCGATTTTTTCGACGTTCATGTCACGCAGGGCCTCGACCATCGCGTACCCGGCCATGTGAAACTGCGTTCCGTATTTGTCGGACAGGTCGGCACAATGCTGACGAACGCCCTCGACCCCCAGCCCGGAGGCATGGACCCAATTGGACCCGACCTGTCCGCAAACATCGACACCGTTGCGGGACATGCAGTGGACAAAACCCTCGAGCATGCCAAAGTTCTGTTTGCGCTGATCCAGCCCGTGAGCATAGTCCGGCACGTGCAGCATCCATCCATGCACGCCAACCGTTTCGGGACACATGCGCAGGAAGTCCGACGGCGCCGCATCGAAGTCAAAGGGCGGGCAGGTGAAGCCCACTTGGTGCGGGAACAGCTTATGCTCCGGGCGCCACTTTTTTGGCATCAGCATGGGCGGATCGCCAAGATCATTAGTCTACCGCCTCTTGCATCCATTGCTGCAGGCGGGCGATCGAGTGTTCCGACATCACGCCGCAACCGGGGTCCAGCACCAGCGGGCCGGGTCGGTACCCTCGGGATTTGAGGCCGCGGTGGACGCTTTCGACAAGGTGGATGTCCTCTTCGACCGTGGTTTCCCGGTCCTGTACCGCCAGTTGCCGGATCACCGCGCTTTCCGAGCCGCCCTCGGTGTACCAGCCGCGCCAGACGGTACAGTGATCGGCATCATTGGCGCGCCAGTGATAGGTGTTCAGCACGTTGCCCGGGTAGCACTGGAACGAGAACATCGGCCATAGGAACCAAGATTGATAGTCGCCCGCGTGGGGCACTGTCAGGTCGATGGGGTAGGTCATCTTGTCGAGGCTCTGGCACTCGGTCGTGTGGCGCAAGACATACCCGCCGCCTGCGTCGGGCTGGATGTCATAGGTCTCGGGCTTGACCACGCCCTCGGCAAAGGTCGGGTGATTGGTCGGGCAGTGGTAGCATTCCGAGTAGTTTTCGATGCTGACCTTCCAGTTGCAGTTTTCCGGAATCTCGACCCATTCCAGTGGCTCCAGATCATCAATATGCGGAACAAAGGCACGGATTTCCTCGCGCACGCCGGGGTACCATTCATCCATTGGCGCGGCGTCATCGTCGAGGTTGACGAAGATGAAGCCGTTGAAATCCTCGGTGCGGACCGAGGTCAGGCAGATTGTGTTGCGGTCGAAACCGGGGACGGACTTGATATTGGGTGCGGCACGCAACTGGCCGGACAATTCATAAGTCCAGGCGTGGTAGGGGCAGACGACGACGCGCGTATTGCCCGCGCCGGTCACCATCTCATGCGCGCGGTGCTGGCAGACATTGTAGAAGGTGCGGATTTCTCCGTCGCGACCGCGGATGCAGAACAGGTTCTGCCCGGCGATTTCAAAGGCGAAATAGTCGCCGGTTTCCCGTACCTGCGCCACATGGCCCGCGAACTGCCACGTTCTGGATAACAGGCCCTGCATCTCCTGCTCGAATATCGCAGGGTCAGTGTAATAGCGCGCATCCAATGAGTGGGTCAGGGGTGCGTTCATTCGGGTTCCTCCGCGTAGAGGCCAAGTTGGTGTCTGCGTTGGTGAAACCGTTCAACCCGTTCGACAATCTCGTCACTGGAAACCGCGATCACGAAGGACAGCAGCGTTTCCAGCAGCGCGATGGTTGAAACGGATGACGGGAAGAATTGCGGCGTGTCGGCGGCAACGACAAAGCCGTGCTGCGCGTTCAGAATGACCGGGCTGGCCGGGCTGTCCGAGATGCCGATCACGGTCAGCCCCTGTAGACGGGCCAGTTTGATCGCTTCGATCACCTCGGTCCGGTAGGGATGGCAGGTGATGGCGATCAGCACGTCCTGCTCGTCCGCCCATGCCAGATCATCCACCGGGGTCGAGCCGGGGCGGGGGATGGCATGGAACTGCTTCATTCCAGTTGAGGCGAGATATGTAAAATTGCGCGCGTTCGAGTTGTTGACGCCCACACCCAGCGTGAAAATCTGGCGGCAGTTCCAGATATCCTCGGCCGCGGCCTTCAGGCGTTCAGGGTCAATCCCACCAAAGGTGTCCTCGATATTGCGGATCGCGGCCCCGATCATGTCGGCGTAAAGCCCGCCCAATTCACCCGACTTGCCGATGGTCTGCAACCAGCGGGCGCGGTCGGGAAACGACACGCTGCCCTGCCGAATCGCGTCGCGGAACGGGGCGCGGAAATCTTCGTACCCTTCGAATCCCACCTGCCGCGCCATGCGGACGAAAGTGTTGGGTTTGACATTGGCGGCCTCGGCAATCTCTCGCACCGTTGAAACCCCAACATCTGTTGGGTTTTCCAGTACGTAACGCGCGGCTTTCTGCGCCTCAGGGGTCAGGGCATCCCACTCCTCTGTGAGGCGATCGAGAACGATTGATGATACATTTGTGTCATTCATGATTGACGATGGTACATTTGTGGAATTAGCCTGTCGAGCAGAAACGCGACTCGGGAAGAGGAAAAATCATGTCCGAGAAGAATCTGCCCACCCACGCCCGTGTGGTCATCGTCGGAGGCGGCGTCATGGGGGTCGGTCTGGCCTATCATTTGGCGCATGAGGGGTGGGGTGATGACACCGTTCTGCTGGAAAAGGCCGAGCTGACCAGTGGCAGCACATGGCACGCGGCGGGGCAGATCACACATTCGACCTCAAGCTTCGGACTGGGCAAATGCGTGGACTACAACATTGGTCTCTATTCCGGCCAGTTGGAGGCCGAAACCGGTCAGCCGGTGACGTGGCACGGCTGCGGATCATTCCGTTTGGCCTACACCCAGGACGAGATGGATTGGCTGCGCCACACCCTGTCGGTGGGCCGTTCGCTGGGCTTCAACATTGAACTGGTCGGGCCTGAGAAAGTGGCCGAACTGCACCCGTTCTATAATCTCGATGGCGTATTGGGTGCGCTGCATACGCCGGATGACGGCCACGTGGACCCGACCAACGTCACCATGGCGATGGCTGCCGGCGCACGTCAAAAGGGCGTGCGCATCTTCCGCAGCTGTCGCGCGACCAACATCACGCAGGCCGAAAATGGCGAGTGGGTGGTTGAGACAGAGCAAGGCATCATTACCTGCGAGCATGTAGTGAACGCAGGCGGCACCTATGCCCGTCAGATGGGCGAATGGTCGGGCCTGCAACTGCCCATGACCTCGATGACGCACCATTACTTTGTGACCGAGCCGGTGCCAGAGTTCCAGAACCTTGACAGGGAGCTGCCGGTGATCCGCGATGACCGCAAGGTCTCGGGCTATATCCGGATGGAGCAACAGCGGGGTCTGATCGGGGTTTATGAGAAAGAAAACCCGAACTCGGTTTGGCATGACCATTGTCCCTGGGAATACGAGAACTGGCTGTTTGACGCGGATTATGACCGGGTGATGCCGTGGCTAGAGGAAAGCCTGAACCGGATGCCGATCTTTGCTGAGTTGGGAATTCAGCGTGATGTACATGGGGCGATTTCGCACCCGCCCGATGGCAACCCTCTGATCGGGCCTGCGCCGGGTGTGCGGAATTACTGGTGTTGTTGCGGAACACAGATTGGCATCGGCTGGGGTCCGGGTCTGACCCGCGAACTGGCGCGGTGGATGGTTCACGGGGGAGCCGACATCTCGATGCGCGAGTTCGATCCGCGCCGTTTCGGCAGTTATGCGACCAAGGACTGGCAGGTGATCAAGGCCGAAGAGGATTACTGCCTGCGCCACGAAATCCCTTTCCCGCATTTCAACCGCCTGGAAGGGCGTCCGATCAAACCGTCGCCGCTGTACGAACTGCTGAAATCCAAGGGCGCGGTGCATGAGGAAGTTTATGGCTTTGAACGCCCCCGCTGGTTCGCGCGGGACGGTGTGGAGCAACGCGATCACTATTCCTTCCGTCGCACACCCGCTGACGACATGGTCGCGGCTGAGGTCAAAGCGGTGCGCGAGAGCGTTGGCATCATGGATGTCACCGCCTTCACGAAGGTCGAGGTCTCGGGACCGGACGCCTATGCCCTGCTGGACCGGCTGACTGCCAACCGGATGCCGCAAAAGGTCGGTTCGATCACGCTGACCCATATGCTGAACCGCCGTGGTCGGATCGAGTTGGAGACCACAATCGTCCGAATGGCCGAAGACCGCTTCTATCTGGTCTGCGCAGCTTTCTTCGAACAACGCCTGCTGGACCACCTGATGCAACGACGCACGGATGAAGATGTTCAGATTATCGCTCTGTCCGCCGATTGGTCGGCCCTGTCGCTGAACGGTCCCCGGTCGCGCGACGTGCTGGCGCGCTGCACCAATGCCGATCTGACGAATGCTGGGTTCCGCTGGCTTTCGGCGCAAGAGATCACCATCGCGGGTCACAAGGTCTGGGCGTTCCGAATGTCCTATGCCGGTGAACTGGGCTGGGAACTGCACATGCCCAACGCCGCCTGCCTCGACGTCTACAATGATCTTTGGGCAGCGGGTGAGCCGCATGGCATCACCGACTATGGCAGTTTTGCCATGAACGTGATGCGGATGGAGAAAGGTTTCAAAGGCGCAGGTGAGCTGACCAACGAGGTCACGCTGGCCGAGGCCGACGTGCTGCGATTTGCCCGTACCGACAAGGACTATCTTGGCAAGGACAAGACTCTGAACACTGACCTGCCTTGGATCTGCGCCTATCTTGAGATCGAACCGGACAGTGAGATCGATGGTCATGGCGGTGAGGCGGTGATGTTGGACGGGCGCGTTGTGGGATCAACCGCCTCGGTTGCCTATGGCCATACAGTCGGAAAAATCCTCGCTTTTGCGTACATCGAGCCCGAGGCGGCAACGCCCGGAACCGCCCTGCAGGTCGTGATCCATGGCAAACCCCGCTCGGCCTGCGTGCTGGCTGAGGCGGCCTATGATCCACAAAACCGGCTACCGCGCACCGACGCGGCATTGGAGATCGTGTGATGACCCTGCCCAATACGATGAAAGCCATGGTCACGATGGGCCATGGCGGTCTGGAACAGATGGTGCTGCACAAAGACTGGCCGCGCCCCAGTCCCGCGCCCGGAGAGGTGCTGATCAAGGTCGCCGCCTGCGGTCTGAACAACACCGACGTGAACACGCGCTCGGGCTGGTATTCCAAGACTGTCACCGACGCAACGACCGGTGGCGCGTTTGACAAGGTTGGAGAGGATGACCCCACATGGGGCGGCAACCCGATCACTTTCCCGCGCATACAAGGGGCTGATATCTGCGGTGAAATCGTGGCTGTGGGCGCAGGCGTCGACAGTGCCCGCATCGGCGAGCGGGTGATCACTGATGGCTGGCTGCGCGATCCGGACGATCCACAGAACAAGGACAAGACCGGGTATTACGGCTCAGAACGGGATGGTGGGTTTGCCGAATACGCCACGACTCTGGCGGTGAACGCGGTGCCGATAAACTCCGGGCTGTCGGATGCGGAACTGGCGACCTTCTCCTGCTCTTACTCAACCGCCGAAGGGATGCTGACCCGTGCCAACGTGACCAACACCGACACGGTTCTGATCCCTGGAGCCTCGGGCGGTGTCGGAGGCGCGCTGGTGCAACTGGCCAAACGGCGCGGCGCGCGCGTGATCGCGATGGCGTCCGAGGCAAAACATGCGGATGTGGCGGAACTGGGGCCAGACGTGATCCTGCCGCGCGCGCCCGAAAACCTGCGCGCGAAACTGGGTGGTGAAAAGATCACCGTGGTGGCTGATGTGGTGGGCGGCCCGTACTGGCCGAAACTGATCGACATTCTGGAACGCGGTGGGCGTTACACGTGTTCCGGAGCGATCGCCGGCCCGATGGTCGCGTTCGACCTGCGGACCTTTTACCTGCGCGACCTGACCTTCACCGGCTCGACCGTGATCGACCCGCAGGTCATGCGGAACCTCGTGCAATACATCGAGGCCGGTGAGATCAAATCCGCCCTCGCCGCAACCTATCCGTTGGAGAAACTGCGCGAGGCGCAAGCCGCTTTCATCGCGAAACAGCACACCGGGAATATTGTGGTGATCCCATGACACTGGACGACGTATTGGAAGCCGCACGGCAATTACATCAGACGCATCCCGATCTGTCGGGTTTTGGTGCGTGGCCAACAGACCTGACCGCAACCCAATTGCAGCCGAGTCATATTCCCGCAGTCGATCTGGTAAGTGAATTCGATGCAGGCGGTAGCGAAAACACCCGAGTGTTATCCGAGGCGATAGCGGCCACCGCGCATCTGGCCCATTGGAAGCTGACCTATACCGAGGATGAAGTCGGTGCCGACTTCCTGCAACGCTATGGGTATTACGAGTTGTTTGGGCCGACCGGTCATTTCCACTCGACCCAGTTGCGGGGCTACGTGGCCTATTGGGGGGCGGGCCTGAACTATAACTGGCACAGCCATCAGGCCGAGGAACTGTATCTGACACTCGCAGGCGGGGCTGTGTTCCGAGTCCCGGGTAATGAGTGTTTTGTGGGGCCGAACCAGACACGTCACCATGAAAGCTGTCAAAGCCACGCGATGACCACGACTGACCAGCCTATCCTGACTTTTGTCCTTTGGCGTGGCGAAGGCATGGACGATCTGCCACGGATGGATGCCGCATGAAGATCACCCGCATTCGCATCTATCAGACCGGTCTGCCCTACGTGAGCGGCGCTTATGCCTGGGGTGCGGGCAATGCGATTGAAACGGCCATCGCCTCGGTCGTTGTCATTGACACCGATGCCGGGTTGCAGGGCTGTGGCGAGTTTACGCCCTGTGGTGAAAACTACATGGTTGCCCATTCCGAGGGGGTGTCGGCCTTGGCGCGGCTGGTGGCTCCAAAGTTGTTGGGGGAAGACCCCCGGCAGGTGGGGCGGATCGAACAGTTGATGGATCATCTGGTGCAGGGGCACGGATACGCCAAGGCTCCGTTTGACGCGGCTTGCTGGGACATTCTGGGGCAGGCCTGCGATCAACCTGTCTGGATGCTGCTGGGCGGTAGACTGACCGATGGTGCCCCGATGTACCGGGTCGCACCGCAGAAGGCTGTGGATGAGACGGTGGCCGAGATGAACGCCTACCGCGATCAGGGCTATCGCCAGTTCCAGATTAAGGTCGGTGGCGACTGGGTTGCTGATATTGACCGCATTCGCGCCACGGTGCCTTTGCTGCAATCGGGTGAAAAAGCGATGGCCGATGCCAATCAAGGCTGGCGCGTGGACAATGCGATCCGGGTGGCGCGGGCAACGCGCGATCTGGATTTCATTCTGGAACAGCCCTGTCGCACCTATGAGGAATGCCAACAGGTCCGCCGGGTGGCCGAACAGCCGATGAAGCTGGACGAATGCGTCACCGGCATGCATGTGGCTCAACGCATCGTTGCGGATCGTGGGGCCGAAATCTGCTGCCTGAAAATCTCGAACCTCGGCGGCCTCAGCAAGGCGCGGCGGGTGCGGGACTATCTGGTAGAGAACCGCATTCCGGTGGTCAGCGAGGATACATGGGGCGGAGAGATCACTACGTCGGTCGTCGCGCATTTCGCGGCATCGACCCCCGAAGAGTTCCTGCAGAACACCACCGATCTGATGAGTTACAACACCCGATCCACCGGGCTCGGCGGGCCGGTTTCGCGGGATGGCAAGCTCTTCGCCCCCGATACGCCCGGGCTGGGCGTGACCCCGGATTTCGAAAGCCTCGGAGTGCCTGTGGCGGAGTATGCCCTATGAAGATCAAGGCCATCACTGTTTATCAGGTCGATTTGCCGTTGGAGCATCCCTATTGGCTGTCCGCGGGGCGGCTGAAGTTCGAAACGCTCGACGCGACGCTGGTTAAGATCGAAACCGACGCAGGTCTGACCGGCTGGGGAGAGGGCACGCCTTGGGGCCACACCTATGTGCCCGCGCATGGGCCGGGTATTCGCGCCGGGATTGAAACAATGGCACCGTTCATCCTTGGCCTCGACCCGCGCAAGGTGCTGGAGGTAGAGCGTGCAATGGACCTTGCGCTGCCCGGGCATCTTTACGCCAAAAGCCCGATCGACATGGCCTGCTGGGATATCGCCGGGCAGGCAGCGGAGCTGCCAATCGCCGATTTGATGGGTGGTGGGTCACGCACACCGCGCCCGATTGCCTCGTCGGTAGGGGCGAAAACCATCGAGGAAACCCGCGAGGTGATGAAGCGCTATCGCAGCTGCGGCTATATCGCACATTCGGTGAAAATTGGCGGCAACGTGGAACGCGACATTGCCCGCGTTCGTGACGTGGAAAACATCCGGCGACCGAGAGAAATCATCCTCTATGACGTCAACCGCGGCTGGACCCGGCAACAGGCCCTGCGGGTGATGAGCGCCTGCGAGGACCTGAACGTAATATTCGAACAACCCGGCGAGACTCTGAACGACGTCGCCGCGATCTCGGGTCGTCATGCCTCGCCCGTGTCAGTTGACGAAAGCCTCGTAACCCTGCAGGACGCCGCCCGTATTGCCCGCGATGGGCTGGCCGAGTTCTTCGGGATCAAGCTGAATCGTGTGGGTGGCCTGACCAAGGCCGCGCGGATGCGGGATATCGCGCTGGCGCATGGCATCGACATGTTCGTGATGGCGACCGGAGGTTCGGTTCTTGCCGATACCGAGGCGTTGCATCTTGCCGCTACCATTCCGGATGACAATTGCCTCGCCGTTTGGGCCTGTCAGGACATGATTACCGTCGATATCGCAGGCGGTCGTGGCCCGCGCAACATAGACGGCCACCTGCATCTGCCCGAGACGCCGGGTCTTGGCGTGCACCCCGACGAAGATGCGTTAGGCGATCCGGTTGGAGTGTATCGATGAAGATCAACAAAATAACGCTCTGGTCCGTCGACCTGACCAGCCATGAGACCTATCACATGGCCGACGGCAAGACCTGCGCAACCGTGCCCTCTCATATTCTGTGTCTCGAAACGGATGTCGGCCTGAAGGGATGGGGCGAGGTCTGCCCGATCCCGCACTACTTGCCTGCTTATGCGAATGGCGTACCAGGAGCGATCACGGAAATGGGGCCTGAAATCCTGGGCATGTCACCGTTTGGTGCCGACGCGCCGATGTGCAAACTGGACGGATTCCTGCAGGGTCACGCTTACGCCAAGTCCATCGTCGATATCGCCCTGTGGGACCTGTTCGGGCAGGCCACCGGGCAACCGGTTTATGCGTTGCTGGGTGGACGGACGCGCAAGGACATGGCGCTTTACCATTCGATCACCTGCATCGCACCTGATGAGATGGCCCGCATCGCCCAGTCCGCCTATCAGGCCGGGATCCGCCAGTTTCAGGTCAAGCTGGGGGTCGAGGCGGATTGGCAGGCCGATGCCGAGCGCCTGATCAAAGTGCGTGAGTCCGTGGGGCCGGGGCCGTTGGTCTATGGCGACTGGAATTGCGGCGCATCACGCCTGCAGGCCACGCGGACGGGTCGCGCTGTAGCGCATCTGGACGTGATGCTGGAACAACCCTGCAAAACGCTGGAAGATTGCGCGGCCGTTCGGCAGGCCACCGGTTTGCCGATGAAGATCGACGAGAACGCCCATGATCTGGCCTCGCTGCTGCGCGCGCATGAGCTGGGCTGTATGGATGCTGTCGCACTGAAACTATCGAAATTCGGCGGGCTTTCGGCCATGCGCCGGGCACGGGATCTGACGGTGCATTTGGGGGCCGAGATTTGCGCCGAATGCACTTGGGGCTCGGATATCGTCACCGCCGCTTCGTTGCACTTTGCCGCCTCGACCCCGCACGGGTCGTTGCTGAACACCTGCGATCTGTCGTTTTATGTGGCCCCGCGCGTCTGCCCGGACGCACCAAACCGTGAAGATGGCCGGATTGCCCCGCCCGAAGGTCCGGGGTTAGGTGTGGTGCCAGACCCCGAAATCCTTGGTTCCCCGATATTGGAGATCGTTTGAGATGCTGAAAATCAACACTCAATCCGAATGGATCGCCCGTGCGAATGAGGTTCTGCCTGCCGGGGGATTTGGCAATTTCGACCCCGGTATTATCATTGCCTGTGGCCAAGGCAGCCGGGTCTGGGATGAGGATGGCACTGAATATATCGACTATCTGATCGGCTCCGGACCCATGCTGCTGGGCCATGGCCACCCCGAGGTGATGGAGGCCGTGCTGGAGCAACTGCCCAAAGGCATGACGTTTTTTGCCAACAACACTAAAGGCATCGAACTGGCCGAGGCCATCGTCGAGGCCGTGCCCTGCTGCAAACAGGTGCGTTTTGTCGCTTCGGGCGGTGAGGCGGATATGTACGCCATCCGTCTGGCCCGCGCCTACACCGGACGCAACAAGATCCTGAAATTCGAAGGCGGCTACCACGGTATGAGCGCCGAGGCGCAAATGAGCCTCGCCCCCAGCCGCCGGGTCAATTTTCCACAGGCGGTGCCGGATAGTGCCGGTATTCCCGACAGCGTAGCCGAGCAGATGCTGATCGCGCCCTTCAACGATCTCGAGGCCGTCGCGGCCCTGCTGGACGAACATGACGACATCGCTGCGATCATGGTCGAGCCGCTGCAGCGGATCATCCCGCCCCTGCCCGGATACCTGCAGGGTCTGCGCGATCTTTGCGACAAGCACAACGTCTTGCTGATTTTCGATGAGATCGTCACCGGCTTCCGGCTGGCCTATGGTGGCGCGCAGGAACGATATGGGGTTACGCCCGATATCTGCACCTTGGGTAAGATCACCGGTGGAGGCTTTCCTCTGGCCGCGCTGGGCGCAAGTGCAGAGATTATGAAGCATTTCGACAAGGCGCAGGTGGGCGAAGGGGGGTGGCTGATGCAGTTGGGTACCTTGTCCGGGAACCCTGTCGCCTCAGTCGCAGGTCTTAAAACGATGGAAATTTTGCGGCGTGAAGGCACCTATGACCAGTTGCGTGCAACCGGGGCCGCGTTGCAACAGATGCAAGTGGAGGCCCTGAACAAAGCGGGCATTCCCCATCGCGTTGTCGGCGATGAAACGCTGTTCGATATCTATTTTACCGACGCCGCCTGCCGCGATTACCGCAGCGCCAAACATGACGTCCCGCGTCGGAATGTCGTTTACAACGATACGTTGCGCGCGCATGGGATTTTCAAATCCCCCGGCAAGCTTTATCCGTCATTGGCTGTGACCAAGGCTGATCTGGAACAGACCCGCGCGGCTGTTGAAAAGGCGGTAGGAGCTATCAGCGCTGCCTGACATTCGGTACTGAAAAGAAATGGGCCGCTGTCGAAATATGACAGCGGCCCTAACCGATCAGTGATTTGGTACAGTCTCGCCCCCTCGAATACCACTTAAGCGAAAAAACTGAAAAAACTTTCGACTTTATCGAGATTGTTCCTTCATCTCATCGGTGTGACACCTTAATGCCAGATCGGGATGCAACCTACAGTGAAGTAATTCACATTACTCAAATTTTTTTTCAATTTCTCCAGTCGAAGAAGCCCGGACCAGCTTTTTCTAACAGTGAATGTGCCATCGCGCGGCCCATTTCGGCACCGTCGGCAACCGCGCCGTTGATGTCTTCCGAGATCGACTCGGACCCGTCTGGGCGCAGCACTTCGCCGCGTAGGCGCAGCTGGTTGCCCTGCATTTCAGCCAGCCCGGCGATCGGGGTTTCGCACGAGCCATCCAGCGCGGCCAGCAAGGCACGTTCGGCAGCGAGGCGCTGGCCGGTTTCGGCGTGATGGATTGCCTCAAGCATACCCGCAGCGCGGGAATCGTCACTGCGACGCTCGATGCCGATCGTGCCCTGCGCGATAGCAGGCAGCATGTCCTCGGGCGCGATGGCGGTGGCTGGAACCTCGTCCATGTTCAGGCGGCGGATGCCGGCCATGGCCAGAAAAGTACAGTCGGCCACGCCGTCGGCCAGCTTTTTCAGCCGGGTTTGCACGTTGCCGCGGAACTCGACCACATTCAGGTCGGGCCGCCGGTTCAGCAGTTGCGCCCGGCGGCGCAGCGACGACGTGCCGACCACCGCGCCCTGTGACAGGTCGTGGATCGAGCTCAGGCTGGGTGAGATGAACGCATCGCGCACATCTTCGCGCGGCAGGAAGGTGTCCAGCACCAGACCCTCGGGCTGTTCCACCGGCATGTCCTTGGTGGAATGCACCGCGATGTCGATGTCGCCCCGCAGCATCGCCTCTTCGATTTCCTTGGTGAACAGGCCCTTGTTGCCGATCTCTTTCAGCGGGCGATCCGCGTCGATCATGGCGCGGTTGTCGCCGGTGGTCTTGATCACCACGATTTCGAACGCCTCTTCCGGCAGGTCGAATGCCGTGCCCAGTCGTTGCCGGGTTTCATAGGCTTGTGCCAGCGCCAGGGGCGAGCCACGGGTGCCGATCTTGAGCGGTGAGGCGGGTGTGGGCAGGTTCAGTGTCATGCGCACAGCTTTAGTCGCGTCACATTGCCCTGACAATGGGGGCATGGCTTGACAAATTGCCGCCGAAGGCAGACCCGTTGCGACAAACCGGATGATTGGGGGGCAAAGATGGCCGAGACAAAGACACTGCTGCGGGCGCTGGCGGGCGAGGTACAGGATGTACCGCCGATCTGGATGATGCGTCAGGCCGGGCGGTATCTGCCGGAATACCGGGCGACACGTGCGCAGGCGGGGGATTTCCTTTCGCTGTGCTACAACCCGGAACTGGCGGCCGAGGTGACCCTGCAGCCGATCCGACGCTACGGGTTCGACGCGGCGATTCTGTTTGCCGACATCCTGCTGGTGCCGCAGGCCCTGGGCGCGGATCTGTGGTTCGTCACCGGGGAAGGCCCGCGTCTGTCGACCATCACGCAGCAATCGGAATTCGATGCTCTGAAACCGGTTGAGGACATCCACGAGACCCTGTCACCCGTGTATGAGACTGTCCGCATCCTGTCGCGGGAATTGCCGTCCGAAACGACTCTGATCGGGTTTGCGGGCGCACCATGGACGGTGGCCACCTATATGATCGCCGGACGTGGTACGCCGGATCAGGGTCCGGCCCATGCGCTGCGCGAGGAAAACACCGCCCTGTTTGAAGCGCTTTTGGAGCGGATCACGCTGGCGACGATCGAATACCTTTCGGCGCAGATCGAGGCAGGGGCCGAGGTGGTCAAGATCTTTGACAGTTGGGCCGGGTCCCTGAAGGGCGAAGCGTTCCGGAAATACGCAGTTGAGCCGTGCCGCGTGATTACGCAGGCCATCAAGGAACGCCATCCCGGTATCCCGGTGATCGGTTTCCCGCGCGAGGCTGGCGACGGGTATATCGGCTTCGCCAAGGCGACCGGAGTGGATTGTGTCGCGCTGGACAACTCGGTATCGCCGGAATGGGCGGCCGAGCATGTGCAAGTCGATGGTTGCGTGCAGGGCAATCTGGCCTCGTCGCATATGGTGACCGGAGGTCAGGCGCTGGTGGATGAGACGCGCCGGATCGTCGAGGCGTTCTCGAAGGGGCCGCATATTTTCAACCTCGGTCACGGGATCACGCCGGATGCGAATCCGGAAAACGTACAACTGATGATCGACACGGTGCGCGGCCGGTAAAAGGGAATAACCCCTTCTTGACCTATGGCCAATTCATCCCTCGGATTGTTCTCAGCCAGATGAAGAAGCGGGCGTTTGTTGCGCGTTCAACTCGTTAAGAATGTCCTTGCGGTGTTCTCCGCGCGTGGGGCTGGGTTTGGGCTGCCATTCGAAGTTAGAGAATCTGGGGGCGGCGGCGGCTTGCAGGGCGCCGTCGGGTGCGTGCCACGTCTGGCGCGCGATATTCATCGGATGGACCTGTGCTTCGGTTGGGCTGAGGACCGGTGCAACGCAGGCATCAGTGCCTTCGAACAGGTCTGCCCAATGGTCCCGGGGTTTTCCGGCGAAGATTTCGATTAGGCGTTGGGTGAGTGCGGGCCAGGTTGCGGGATTGTACTGCTGTTGGAAATCCGGATTGTCTGACAGGCCCATCTTATCCAAAAACAGGACGTAGAATTTGGGTTCAAGGCATTGGACCGTCACGAAGCCGCCATCGGCGCAGGCGTAGGTGCGGCTCCAGTGTGGGCCGTCCAGCAGGCTTTGGCCGCGCCTGTCGGACAGGTTACCGGATTGGCCCAGACTCATCAGCAGGTTCATCATATGCGCCGATCCATCGTAGATTGCGGCGTCGACCACAGTGCCTGTGCCGGTTCTCTGCGCGTTCAGCAGCCCGGCCAGAAGACCCGCGACCAGATACATGGCGCCGCCGCCAATGTCACCGACCAGTGTGGCCGGGGTTTGTGGCGGTTGGTCAGGGGCGGAGCCGTACCAGAGCGCGCCGGACAAGGCGATATAGTTCAGGTCATGACCGGCCGTATTAGACAAGGGGCTTTCCTGACCCCAGCCGGTCATCCGGCCGTAGACCAGCTTGGGGTTCAGGTCATGGCAGGTGGCGGGGCCGAGGCCGAGTTTTTCCATCACGCCTGGGCGGAAGCCTTCGGTCAGCGCATCGGCCGAGGTGATCAGGCGTTTGGCAACCTGCAGATCGCCCGAATCTTTCAGGTCCAGATCAATCGATCGTTTGCCGCGATCCAGAATCGAACGCTCCGGCATTCCTGGTGTTATCGCTTGCCCTTTGCGGTGAATGGTAATCACATCCGCGCCCATATCCGCCAGCAGCATGGCTGCAAAGGGAGCGGGGCCCAGCCCCTCGATTTCAATAATTCGAATACCGTTTAGCATCGCGCCCCTCCGTTTCGCCGCAGGGTTTCGGGATCGCTGTCGAATTGCAAGGCCCAAGACGGTTGAGGCGGTGCGTTATCCACCAGCAAAAAAGCGCAGGCTCTTGTGCGAAAATGACCTGTTCTGTGCCGGGCGGGCGGGGTAGGGTCGCCCCAGAACAGGGAACATGTATGACGGCCATTCTTTCCATTAAGGATCTGCGCAAATCCTATGCCGATGGATTTGAGGCGCTGAAAGGTGTCTCGCTGGACATCGAGCAGGGGGAAATCCTGGCGCTGCTGGGGCCCAACGGGGCGGGGAAGACGACACTGATCTCGACCATTTGCGGCATAACCACACCGACTTCGGGCAAGGTGACGGTGGGTGGCCACGATATCCAGACCGATTTCCGCGCCGCGCGCCGGATGATCGGGCTGGTGCCGCAAGAGATCGCGCTGGAGCCGTTCGAGAAGGTCTGGAACACGGTGCGCCTGTCGCGTGGCCTGTTCGGGCTAGGTCGCGATGATGCCAAGATTGAAGACACTCTGCGCAAGCTGTCCCTGTGGGACAAGCGCAAGAACGCGATCAAAGAGCTGTCCGGCGGTATGAAACGCCGGGTTCTGATCGCCAAGGCGCTGTCGCACGAGCCGCGGGTGCTGTTTCTGGATGAACCCACCGCCGGAGTGGATGTCGAGTTGCGCAAGGACATGTGGGAGATTGTCGCCGAGCTGAAACAAGCCGGTGTCACCATAATCCTGACGACCCATTATATCGAAGAGGCCGAAGCCATCGCCGACCGTGTCGGCGTCATTGACAAAGGTGAACTTCTGCTTGTGCAGGAAAAAGAAATGTTGATGGCGCAGATGGGAAAAAAGCAGCTTGAGGTAATGCTGACCGAGCCGATTCAGACAATTCCGGACAGTTTGGCGGCGCATAACCTTGCGTTGAACGGCAATGGTGATGCGCTGGTCTATACCTATGATACCCATGCGGACCGCACCGGCATCACCACCTTGCTGAATGACGTGGCGCAGGCGGGGCTGGTGTTGCGCGATGTGCAAACCCGCCAGTCGAGTCTGGAAGAGATATTCGTCAATCTGGTGTCCGGAGAGCCCGCATGAACTGGTCCGCCATCGCCGCCATCTACCGCTTCGAAATGGCCCGGTTCTTTCGCACTCTGGCGCAGAGCTTTCTGTCACCGGTTCTTTCGACCTCGCTGTATTTCGTGGTCTTCGGCACCGCCATAGGCAGCCGTATCCAGGAGGTCGAAGGGGTTTCCTATGGCGCGTTCATAGTGCCCGGGCTGATCATGCTGTCTGTGGTGATGCTGGCGATTTCCAACGCATCCTTCGGCATCTATTTTCCCAAGTTTCTGGGAACGATTTACGAGCTTTTGTCTGCACCTGTGAACTTTATCGAGATCGTGATCGGTTATGTCGGTGCCGCGGCGACCAAAGCGCTTTTTGTGGGGTTGGTCATCCTTGTAACGGCCTCATTCTTTGTGGATTTACGCATCGAGCACCCGTTTGCGATGGCGGCGTTTCTGATCCTGACCTGCCTTAGTTTCTCGTTGCTGGGGTTCATAATCGGCATCTGGGCCAGCAATTTTGAGCAGATGTCGCTGGTGCCGCAGCTTGTGGTAACGCCGCTGATCTTTCTGGGCGGAACATTCTACTCTATTTCCATGCTGCCGCCGGTGTGGCAGACCATCACCCTGTTCAACCCGGTGGTCTATCTGATCTCGGGGTTCCGGTGGTCATTTTACGGGCTCGCGGATGTGCCGATCGGGTTCAGCCTGCTGGCCATTTTGGTCTTTACCGGACTGTGCCTGGGTATCATCGGCTGGATATTCAAAACCGGGTGGCGCATTCGCAGCTAGGTTATACCGGGCGTTGCATTTTTGCCCAACGACCCCGGGAAATGTGTTCACGTCACGTCTATCGGTCAAGCGGTCCCTTGTTTACCGGATGGGTGCACTCTACATCGGCATCCATGAAACTCAGCCTGCCGTTTTTCAAAAAGCAACCCTGCGTGGCCGTCGTGCGCCTGTCCGGTGCCATCGGAATGGCCGGACGTGGGTCGATGTCCGACACCGCGCTGGCCCCTGTACTCGAGAAAGCCTTTCGCAAGGGCAAACCCGCCGCCGTTGCGCTTGAGATCAACTCGCCCGGTGGATCGCCGGTGCAAAGTTCCCTGATCGGAGCGCGTATCCGGCGCCTGTCAGTGGAACTGGACGTGCCGGTCATCGCCTTTGTCGAGGACGTGGCGGCGTCGGGCGGTTACTGGCTGGCCGCGGCTGCGGATGAGATTTATGCCGATGACAGCTCGGTTCTGGGTTCGATCGGGGTGATTTCGTCGAGCTTTGGCGCGCATGTGCTGCTGAAACGTCAGGGGATCGAACGGCGCGTGCATACGGCGGGCGAGTCGAAATCCATGCTCGACCCGTTTTCGCCTGAAAAGAAAGAGGATGTCGCCCGGCTGGAACGGCTGCTGGCTGATATCCACGAAAATTTCATCACCCATGTCAAAACCAGGCGCGGTGACAAGCTGGACGAAAGCCAGGACCTGTTTACAGGGGAAATCTGGCTGGCGCGGCGCGCGCAGGAGTTGGGTCTGATCGACGGCATCGCGCATCTGAAGCCGAAGTTGCAGGAACGCTTTGGCGACAAGGTCAAGTTCCGCCGTTACGGGCTACGCAAACCGCTGTGGTCGCGGTTCGGGGCGTCGCTGGCGCAGGACGCCATCTCCGGGCTTGAGGAGCGTGCCGCCTACGCGCGTTTCGGTTTGTGACGTGATTATCAAGATTGTCACCCTTTTCCTGATTGCCATGGGCGTCCTGGCGATGTTCGGAAAGCTGCGCTTTCCCGGGCAGAAGCGGCTGCAATCCTCAAGGTGTCCGCGCTGCGGGCGGTTCAGGATCGGTAAAGGCCCCTGCGCCTGCGAAAAAGGAGGCCGTACATGACGGCATGGCTGCTATCCGGCCTTGGATTGCTGATCCTGTTGCTGGCGGGTGACGCGCTGGTGCGCGGTGCAGTAAACCTGAGCTTGCGTCTGGGCGTTCCCGCGCTGATCGTCAGCCTGACGATTGTGGCTTTTGGTACCTCGGCGCCCGAGCTTTTGATCGCCATCAGCGCGATCAAGGAAAACGCGCCGGGGATCGCCCTTGGTAACGTGGTCGGGTCGAATACGGCGAATATCCTGCTGGTTCTGGGTGTGCCGGCCTTGCTGTCGACACTGCACACCAGCGAATGCAACAGCCGCAGAAACTATGTTTTCATGCTGTTGGCTTCGGTCCTGTTCATTGGTCTGGCCTTTTGCGGTGTGTTCACCGTGTTCAGCGGGGCGATCCTGCTGGCGGCACTGGGCCTGGTCCTTTGTAATGCCTTCCGCGAGGCGCACGCGCACCGCAAAGCCTGTGGTCAGGCCTGCGCCGAGGATGAAGATCTGGACGGTCTGGAAGAGGCCGACCCCAACATGGCCTACTGGAAGATCTCGATCTATCTGGTGCTGGGCCTGATTGGATTGCCGATGGGTGCACATCTGCTGGTCGAATATGCCACGGTCATCGCCCTCACCTATGGCGTCAGTGAAACGGTGATCGGCCTGACGCTGGTGGCGGTCGGGACTTCTCTGCCGGAACTGGCAACCACGGTGATGGCCGCTATGCGGCGGCAGGCTGATGTGGCTTTGGGTAATGTGATCGGGTCAAACATGTTCAACCTGCTGGCCATTGTCGGGATAGCCACGCTGGTCGGGCCGATTCCCGTTGATCCTGAGTTCCTGAGGTTCGACCTTTGGGTCATGCTGGGTTCTTCGCTGCTGCTGGTCCCGTTCGTGTTTTTCAAGCAGGACATCACGCGCACCTGGGGCATTGTGTTGACACTGTTATACGCGGTCTACGTCGTCGTATTGCTGGCGTGAATTGACTGAGAGGAAACGTCCATGACCCGAGCGTTAGTGACCGGTGCCGGAATTCGTCTTGGCCGGGCCATGGCCCTGTATCTTGCGCGTCGCGGCTATGACGTTGCCGTGCATTACGCCACCTCGGAACAGCCCGCGCAGGAAACCGTAGCCGAGGTACAGGCCCTGGGCCGTAAGGCGGTGGCTTTGCAGGCCGATCTGTTGGACGAGGCGCAGGTCAGCGCGCTGCTGCCCCGTGCGGCCGAGGCGCTGGGCGGGCCGATCACCTGCCTGGTCAACAATGCCTCGATCTTTGAATACGACAACATCAGCACGGCCACCCGGAAAAGCTGGGACCGGCATATGGACAGCAACCTGCGCGCACCCTTTGTGCTGACGCAGGCGATGGCTGAACAAGGCCTGACACCAGACACGGATGAGGTGGGCGAACCCGTCGCCACCGGGCTGATCGTCAACATGGTCGATATGCGAGTACGCAAGCTGACGCCCGAGTTCATGTCCTACACCATCGCCAAGATGGGCCTGTGGGCGCTGACCCGTACCGCCGCGCAGGCACTGACGCCAGCGATTCGCGTTAACGCGATTGGTCCCGGTCCGACGATTCAGGGGCACCGGCAATCCGAAGACCACTTTAAGGCACAACGCGCCAACACGGTTCTGGAGCGCGGGGCAAACCCTTCAGATATCACCGCCGCACTGGGATATTTTCTGGACGCACATGCCGTCACTGGGCAGCTTTTATGCGTGGATGGCGGGCAGCATCTGGGCTGGCAAACGCCGGATGTTCTGGGGGTAGAATAGGTAAATCGGCTGCAAGTTTTGCACCGCTCGCGTTCCTGTTACCTGATCGTTACAAAAATGTCTTGTTTTTCATGTACTTGCCTTGTGCACAAAATAAAATATAATGAAAACAATGGTTTAAATATGTGCCTATTTTTTGTGCAACTTAAGGAATCCGTAAGTATACAAGGGAATTTCGCCGTCCCCCGAAACTTATCTGCACAGTTATCCACAGAAACCGTGGATTTGTTTTCTCTTGATCTGTGGCCCTCAAGATTGCAGCCATGGTCAGGGAATCATATCTCAGGCCCATGACGACCCAGGACGAATCGAATCCGGACAATCAGCCCACCGGCTATGCTTGTATCCAGCGCTACGTGAAAACGCTGGACAGCTCGCCCGGTGTGTACCGGATGCTGGATGCGGACAGCCGGGTTCTGTACGTGGGTAAGGCGCGGAATCTGAAGGCGCGGGTGTCGAACTATACGCGCCCGGGTCATTCGGGGCGGATCGAAAAGATGATTGCCTCGACCGCTTCGATGATGTTCCTGACCACGCGGACCGAGACCGAGGCGCTGCTGCTGGAGCAGAACCTGATCAAGCAGCTCAAACCCAAATACAATGTGCTGCTGCGGGACGATAAGAGCTTTCCCAATATTCTGGTCGCCAAGGATCACGCCTATCCGCAGATCAAAAAGCACCGTGGTGCAAAGAAAGAGAAAGGCGCATATTTCGGTCCCTTCGCCAGCGCAGGCGCGGTGAACCGGACCTTGAACCAGCTGCAAAAGGCGTTCCTGCTGCGCAATTGCTCAGATTCCATGTTCGACAGCCGCACACGGCCCTGTCTGCTCTATCAGATCAAGCGCTGTTCGGGGCCGTGTGTAGGGCTGATCTCGGAGGAGGATTACGGTGAGAGCGTTAAGGATGCCGAACGTTTCCTGTCAGGCCGCTCGACCAAAGTGCAGGAGGAACTGGCCGAGCAGATGATGGTCGCGTCCGAGGCGATGGAGTTCGAACGCGCCGCCGGTTTGCGAGACCGCATCCGGGCGCTGACGCAGGTACAGACCTCTCAGGGTATCAACCCGCGCGGCGTAGCCGAGGCGGACATAATCGGGCTCTATATGGATAGCGGGCAGGCGTGCGTTCAGGTGTTCTTTATCCGCGCTAACCAGAATTGGGGGAACAAGGATTTCTATCCCCGGGTCGGGGCGGATGTGTCCTCGGCCGAGGTCATGGAGGCCTTTCTCGGCCAGTTCTACGACAACAAGGAACCACCGCGGCAGTTGATCCTGTCCGACGGGATCGAGAATGCCGACTTGATGGAAGAGGCGCTGACCGAGAAAGCCGGGCGCAAAGTTGAAATTCTTGTCCCGCAGCGTGGCGAAAAACAGGAGCTGGTGGCGGGCGCCTTGCGTAACGCACGCGAGTCGCTGGCACGCCGCATGTCGGAAAGTGCGACCCAGGCCAAGCTTCTGCGGGGCGTGGCAGAGGCGTTTGATCTGGATGCACCTCCGGGTCGGATCGAGGTTTACGACAACTCTCACATTCAGGGTACCAATGCGGTGGGTGGCATGATCGTGGCGGGCCCCGAGGGGTTCATGAAAAACGCCTATCGCAAGTTCAACATCCGGGGTGATGACCTGACCCCCGGTGATGACTTCGGCATGATGAAAGAGGTTTTGACCCGCCGCTTTACCCGTCTGCAGAAAGAAGATCCGGATCGTGACAAGGGGATGTGGCCCGACCTTCTGCTGATTGACGGCGGGGCCGGGCAGGTTAGTGCGGTGCATGAGATCATGCAGAGCCATGGCGTTGAGGATATTCCGATGGTCGGGGTCGCCAAGGGCGTAGACCGCGACCATGGCAAGGAAGAGTTCCATCGCATCGGCCAGCGGCCCTTCGCGCTGAAACGCAATGACCCGGTCTTGTACTTCGTTCAGCGCCTGCGAGATGAGGCGCACCGCTTTGCCATTGGTACACACCGCGCCAAACGGGCCAAGGCTGTGGGCGCAACGCCTTTGGACGAAATCCCCGGAGTGGGGGCTGCGCGGAAACGGGCGCTATTGGCGCATTTTGGCAGCGCTAAGGCGGTAAGCCGCGCGAACTTGGCGGATTTGAAGGCGGTCGATGGGATCTCGGCCGGGTTGGCGCAGAAAGTCTATGACTTCTTCCACGACAAGGGCTAGGCCCGCCGACCCCGCCACAGGATATACAGCCCCGACGCCACGATCAGCGCGCTGCCGATCCACATGGTCTGATCCAGTTGCTCACCAAACATGACCACGCCCAAGCCGACACCGAACAGCAGGCGGGAATAGCGGAAGGGCGTGACGGCCGAGACTTCACCCGTCCGCATGGCTTTCATCAGCGCGGAGTAAGCCGCTGTGCCCATCAGTATCGCGCCGCCCACATGCAGGCTGGTGTGCAGGTCCAGTGGCGCCATCGGTGCGCCCTCCCAGAACCGATAGGCCAGCCCGGCGACGATGATGCAAAGAAAGCCGTAGAAGCCCAGCACCTCGGTCCCCAGCGTTGCCGACGCGGCGCGGCTGGCCAGATCACGCCCGGCAAAGCCCAGCATCCCCAGCACCGCAAGGATAGACAGGGCCGTGAAACTGTCACCGGTCGGCTGGATGATCACAACCACACCGATGAGGCCGATCAGGATAGCGCTCCACCGGCGCCAGCCGACTGTTTCGCCAAAGAATAACGCGGCCCCTGCGACCACTACCAGCGGAGTGGCCTGCAGGATCACCGTGGCCGCAGACAAAGGCGTCAGCGTGATGGCCAGTACATAGAACAGCCGCCCGAAGATTTCGAACAGCACACGCACTTTCATGGGGCGCGATAACACGTCGGGGTGAAACAAGGGCGTTCCGCGCAGCACGGCTGTAACCGCAAAGATCACCGACCCGCCCACACCGAACAGCAGCAGGATCTGCCAGATTGGAAGGGCCGCGGACGCACCCTTCAACAGCGCATCCTCCAGCGCGAACAACGCCATTCCGGCGATCATCCACGCGCTGCCGATCAGGTTGGATCGGGGGTCGGTTTGAATATGTGCAGTCACGACGTGCCTTTGCTCCTGAACCGTCCGCCAATCTGACTGCAAAGACGCTGCGCGCCAAGCGGTATCTGACTGAGAGTTCCCGGTTGCGACCCTTTGCCTTTTAGCCCTGCAACCGCCTGTGATCGGGTCAGTTTTTTGCCTGCCCGTCTTTTCTGTCTCGAACCGGCAATGTAGTGTCGAACCATGAAGTGGAACCTGCCCAATATTCTGACAGTGCTGCGCCTGCTGGCGGCACCTGGTCTGGCCGTGATGTTTCTATATTTCAGCCGCCCTTACGCGGACTGGTTCGCGCTGATCCTGTTCATGACAGCGGCGATCACCGACTGGTTCGATGGCTACCTGGCCCGTGCGTGGAAACAGGAAACCAAGATCGGCGCAATGATGGATCCGATTGCTGACAAGGCGATGGTGGTGATCGCGCTGATGATCCTTGTGGGTTATTCGACCGAGCACTGGACACCATGGCTGGTGCTGCCCGCCACCGTGATCCTGTTCCGCGAGGTGTTTGTCTCGGGTCTGCGTGAATACCTGGGCGATACGGCGGGCACGCTGAAGGTGACCAAGCTGGCCAAGTGGAAGACGACGGCGCAGATGGTTGCCATCGCGGTTCTGTTCTCGCAGGGTATCTTTGAACACAATTTCGTCATGGCCACCTTCGGTATGGACGCCGCGACGATGGATCAGGTTCTGACCGGACAGCTCGAGGACCTGAACCACATCCGCTGGCATCTGGAAGGGATGTTCTGGGCCGGCCGTATCGGTTTGTGGCTGCTGTGGATTGCCGCCACGCTGACATTGATCACCGGCTATGACTACCTACGTAAAGCCATGCCCCATCTGAAGGAGAGCTAACCGATGGACGTGCTGTATTTCGCCTGGGTGCGCGAACGCATCGGGCTGCCGAAAGAAAAGATCGAAACACAGGCCGCGACGGTGTCCGATCTGGTGGCAGAACTCAGCGCGCGCGAAGACCGGTATGCGGCGGCCTTCGCCGATCTGTCCGCGCTGCGGGTCGCGCTGGATCAGGAGCTTTCGGATTTCGACGCCTCGCTGACAGGCGTTCGCGAGGTCGCGTTCTTCCCACCGATGACCGGTGGCTAAGATGCGCATCGCGGTTCAGGAAGAAGCGTTCGATTTGGGGGACGAGGCCAACGCATTCGCGTCAGGCAACGCAGCCAACGGGGCGATTGTGACCTTTACTGGTGTCGTGCGCGATCTGGCCTCGGGCGATCTGGATGTGATGGAGATCGAGCATTACCCCGGCATGACCGAACGCGCCCTTACAAAGATCGCCGAAGAGGCGCAATCACGCTGGTCGCTGGGTGATGTGCTGGTGATCCACCGCCACGGGCGACTGGCGCCGGGGGATCGGATCATGATGGTGGCCACGGCCGCCCGGCATCGCAAGGACGCGTTCGAGGCAGCAGAGTACCTGATGGACTACCTGAAATCCCGTGCGCCCTTCTGGAAAAAGGAAATCACCAAAACCGGCGAGCAATGGGTCGCCGCCAAAGACGAAGACGAAGACGCGCTGAACCGCTGGTAGTGAGTGGTTCCGGCATCCGTCTGTCGGATGCCGGTCTTTGGCATGTCGGTTTAGCTGCTCTGTTCTGTGTTGCAGGTCCGCGCGGCCTCAATAGCTTTGAGAGTACCGTCGAGGCTTACGGTAAATCCGGTTTCTTTTTCTGGGAAAACGGTCATCTCGTATTTCTTCATGACGTCTTCGACGAATTGCGGATTATTCGCCAGAATATATCCCCCGGTGTACCCGTCCGCGAGGTGCTTTGTCTTCTTGCGCGCTTCGGCTGAATACACGTTGCCATCCAACGACAAAATGATTTCTTCCTTTTTGCCTTTCAAACCAATGTCGTTTTGGGTGAAGACACCGAGATACCCCATTTCCTGATCTTTGGTCAGGCCCATTTGAACGACGTTGCTATTCTCATCGACGCGTTCGATCAGGCAGGATCCACGGGTTTCATCTACATAGATGGTCCAGCCGGACTCTTCGCCCCATTTGGTAAAGGTGTCATTCTCTGACGGGATCGCGTCGCTTGAGGCAAGTGCAGCGGTCGTGGAGAACATCCCAAGGATTGCGGCGGTCTTTAAAGTTGTATTGAAAAGCATAGTACACTCCAGTTTCTTGGATCGTGAACAGTTCAACGTGCAGGCAAAATTGCACCAATTCATATTATTGAATTTATTGCCAAAATGAAGATTGCACGCTGTCGTCGGCTAAATCTCGCCGATAAGCGCGCGTAAACAAAAGTGGTTACCCAAACCGTTGCGATCAATCCGCGTTGTTGATGCGGCCGCGCATCTCCTCGGCCTCTTGTCGGGCGGCCCGCAGGCCGTCCATGGCGGCGGCCAGTTCGGCCTCGGTCTGGGTCAGTTGATTGGTCAGTTCGGCCTCGCGCTGTTGCAGGTAGGTGATCGCCTGATCACGGGTTTCCTCGGCCTCGTGCAACTCCTGGCTCATGCGGTCCAGATCGGCCACATCGCTTTGGCGGACGCGGGACAGGCGGTGCGCCAGCCAGTTGGCGAACCAACCCACGCAGAAGGCCGCGAACAGGATGATGGCGGTGGCGATTATGAATTCGATTCTGTTCACTTTACTGGTCCCCTGCATCCGCATCTGAGGTGGTACTGTCCGTCTGTTCGGCCTCGATCGTTTCCGCTTCGATCGCGTCCAGCCCGGTTTCCGTGTTTTCCACCTGCTCGGGGCGGATCAGGCGGAACTCGATCCGGCGGTTTTCCTCGCGGCCTTCTTCTGTGTCGTTGTCAGCGATTGGTTGCGATTCCCCATAGCCCATGGCGGTATAGCTGGCAGTGGGCACGCGGCGCCCGCGCAGCTCGTTCAGGATGGATTGTGCCCGCGCCTGGCTGAGCTGTTGATTCATCTCTTCGCGGCCCTGACTGTCGGTATGGCCCTGAATCTCCAACCGGATGGGGCCGCATTCGCGCAGGATGTCGGCAATCTGGTTCACCGTATCGCGCGAGTCGGCGGCGACGGTGGCCGAGCCCGGCTCGAACGCGATCTTGGTGCCGGCCTGAACCTCGGCGATGCGCTCTTCACACACCTCGGGGTCGGGCAGTTTGTCCGCGGGCTCGGGCGGTTCCTGATAAGTGATCGACAGGGTGAATTCCTGCGCGTCACCCAACTTTTCCGAAAGCAAACCCGCTATCTGCGCTTTTGTGTCGCGGTCGTGGCTGATTCCGTTCAGGACCAGATCATCCGGCGTGATCGTCAAAGCGCCGTTGTGCAACTGTGCCAGCGCTTCAAGCCCGGTCAGAATACGAACCGGCCAGCCCATCGGCAAACCGTCCGGGGCAATGCGGGTCGCGGTGTAGACCTTTTCCGAGCCAAAGGCGGCGCGGGCATAGCTGTCGACCATGTCGCGCTGAGTCTCGTCGCCCAGACGTCCGCGCATCTGCACCAACCCTTCGGGGCTGCGCGTGGCATTGAATTCAGGCGGGCCTTCCTCACCTTCGGTATCGGGAGGGGGCAGGATGGCGTGTAGGGCAAAGACCGGGGGCAGGGCGTTCTCAAGCTCGCCCACCACGCGGTCGAACGCCCCGGCTTCGGTGCCTTCTGCTGCAGCCAGTGTGATATCCGCATCCGACATGGTCACCGAACCGCCGCCCAGTTCGGCCAGCGCGTTGATGCTCAGCACCGCAGCTTCGGACCAGCGAGGCGACGGCACGCCCAGCCCAATGGTGCAACTATAGGGGCCGGTCATGCCCGCCTTTTGTGCGGCGGCGACGATCGCCTCGCGCGCCTTTTCGTCCTGTGCCGAGCAGGCATCGAACTGGCCGCCATTCGCATCGATCAGAAAGCGCAGGGTAAAGGGTGTGATCACCGGGCGCGGGGCCGAGATCGACAGTCCGATCCGCAAACTTGGCGGTGCGGTGCGGGTCAGATCCTGCTCCAGCTTTTCCTTTTCCCGCTGGCTGTCGGCAATTGCGGTGATTTTGACCAACCCTGGGCTGGCCGAGATTTTGGCGCGCGGCAGGCGCGTTAACGCGTCAACGGCATAGGTGATCGCGGCATCCCACCCTTTGGGCTTGGGATAGTCGGCGGTTTCCATCAGATCCGAAACCGGGGCGCCACCGTCCAGATCGCTTAACCGATCCATCAGCGCCTCGCGGTTCTCGCTGGCGGGGATCAGGCCGATCACCGAAATGCCGCTGTCATTGCGCAGGATCTCGGCAGAGAACCGGGGGGCGGCCAGATCCGTTGTCGGGGCCACCTGCATTTCGTCGATCACCCGCGAGGTATCGACCTCGATGCCCGCCGCGGTCAGCGCGTTGAAGCGGGTAGCCTCGTCCGTGGCAGTCCCCGTCAGCACCACGCGCAATCCGTCTGAATGCACCTCGGCCCAGTCATGCCCTTTCAGATCCAGTGCCCGGCGCACGGCAAATTCTGAGGATTCTTCGACCTTGGTTACCGCAAAACTGGCGGCCAGCAGGCACAGGCCCGCCGATACGAGGAAGATAAGGCCTACGGCAAAGAAATAGGGCAAACGCATGTGCGGGTTATCGACTCCTCAAGCGAATGTGCGAACTCTTACCTAGCCCCGCGCCAAGGTGCAATCAGAGCAACAGCGCGACGCAGAGGAAGATCAGCGGAATAAGGCCGGTATCCCGGTTGGCGCGGAACAATTGCAGCAGTTTCGCGTTGTCTTCGATATCCAGACCGCGCAGTTGCCACGACATGTGCCAGCCCATCGCCCAGGGTCCACCCAAGGCAACGGCCAGCGCCAGTACCGAGACGTGTGCCAACGCCCCGTCGATGATCGCCAGCCCCATCAGAAAGACCGTCGCCACAAGAAAGTACTTCAGCCAGCGTGCGGTGTCGGTGCCAAACAGCCGGGCGGTCGACTTGATGCCGATCAGCTCATCGTCTTCGGCGTCCTGATGGGCATAGATCGTGTCATAAAACAGCGTCCAGGCGATGCCTGCCAAGTATAGTATGATCGCGGGAGCGCTGACCGTGCCTGTATGCGCGGCCCAGGCCAGCAGGATACCCCAGTTGAAGGCCAACCCCAGAAACACCTGTGGCCACCATGTAAATCGTTTAGCATAGGGATAGATTGTTACCGGCAGCAGGGACAGTACTCCCATGGCGATGGCAGCCTGATTGAAGGTCAGAAGAATCCCCAGAGCCAGCAGACATTGCAGGCCCATCCAGATCACCGCCTGACGCACGCTGACCTGACCCGAGGGAATCGGGCGCGATCGCGTGCGCTCGACCTGCCCGTCAAAGTCGCGGTCGGTGATGTCATTCCACGTACAGCCCGCGCCCCGCATCAAAAACGCGCCGAAGGCACAGCTGATGGCGATCCACAGATCCTCCCACCTTGGATTGCCATCGCTGAGGATCGCCAGCGCCAGACCCCACCAGCAGGGAATCAGCAGCAGCCACGTGCCGATGGGCCGGTCCGCACGGCTGAGGCGCAGGTAGGGGCGGGCGAAAGCGGGCGCGTGTGTGTCGACCCAGTTGCCACTGACCGCATCTGCGACCTGACCGTCTGGTGTTGGGGCGTTGCCTTGCATATGTAACGTCTCATGAGTGCAAAGATCAGACTGTATGTAGAGCACCCTCTGGGTCAGGGGCAATCGGTAGATTTGACGCGCGAGCAGGCTCATTACCTGTTCGGTGTCATGCGTCTGGCCGTGGGTGGGCATGTGGCCCTGTTTAACGGCAAGGACGGAGAATGGCTGGCCGAGGTGGCCGAGGCCGGTAAGCGCGGCGGAGTTTTGACCTGCGTGGAACAGACCAGACCCTTGCAACTGCCGCCCGACCTGTGGTTCCTTTTCGCGCCGATCAAAAAAGCGCGTACCGATTTCATCGTCGAAAAGGCGGCGGAAATGGGCACGGCACGGATTCTGCCGGTGCAGACCGAGTTCACCAATTCCGAACGCATTCGTCAGGACCGTCTGCAGGCACACGCCGTCGAGGCCGCAGAGCAATGCGGTGGGACATTCGTGCCCGAGGTTGCGGATCTGCAGCGGCTGGACCGCGTTCTGGACGCGTGGCCCGAAGGCCGACAGCTGATGTTCTGTAACGAGGCCGAGGTCGGCTCGGCCCTGCGTCTGGCGGCGAACGAAAAGGGTCTGCCCTGGGCGATTCTGATCGGCCCCGAGGGCGGTTTCTCGGATCGTGAGCGTACGCGTCTGACCGGATTGCCCTATGCTCATGTAGTCAGTCTTGGCCCGCGTATCCTGCGGGCAGACACGGCGGCCGTGGCATCGCTGACAATGTGGCAGCAGGCTTTGGGGGATTGGTCGTGACGTGGCGACTGGCGACGAATGCAGACGTGCCAAAGATAGACGTGTTCCTGTCGCAGCACATCCAGACCTCAATGTTCCCCCTAGCCAACCTGCGTGACTTCGGCCTGCGCGGCGATGATCCGTGCTCGGTGAACATCTGGGTGTTGGGGGATGGTCCGCGCGCTGTATTCTCCATCACCAACGAAGGCATGGTGATGGCGCAATGCCCCGATTGTTCGGATCAGGACCTTGCGGGGGCAATCGATCTGATCCGGGGTCACAAACTGTTCGGAGTGGCATCCGAGGCGACGCAGGCGCGCCGGATCATGCAACTCGCAGGCTGGAAAAACCGTCCCGCCACCCTGAACAGCGACGAGCCCGGCTTTACCCTGCAACTGAGCGACCTTGTCCTGCCGGACACCACCGGGGCGACGTTGGTGCCGCTGAGTGATGTTGATCGATCCATTCCCGAAGCCTGGCGTGAAAGCTACCTGGTCGAGGCAATGGACTTTGCCCCAGGGCGCGCGCAGGTGGAGGCGAAAAAGGATATTGCGACCTATGCGCAGCGCGACTCGCACCGGGTTCTGCAGATCGACAACCGACCCGTCGCAATGACCGGGTTCAACGCCCGCCTGCCCGAGGTCGTGCAGATCGGAGGGGTCTATACCCCGCCCAACCTGCGCGGGCGCGGCTATGCCCGGCTTGCTGTTGCACTGCATCTGATCGAGGCGCGCAACGCTGGGGCGACCCGCGCGGTTTTGTTCGCGGCTTCTGTTTCAGCGGCGCGTGCCTATATGGGTATTGGATTCAAACCCGCGGGGCAGTTCTCGCTGATCCTGTTCACAAACCCCGAGGACACGGCATGAGTTTCATCCGACCCGAAGCCAAACTGGCCTTGTGGCGCTGGCGCGAAGTGCTGGTGGCGGGGCTTGTGTTGTTGGTCGGTCTCAGCTGGATCAGCGGCCCCGGCGGGCTGCTGGGATGGCTGGGCTGGGTGCTGGTCGTCGTGTCTGTGGCGCTCGCCGTGATCGGAATTCAGCGTGCCCGGTTCCGCACCGGTGTCGGAGGTCCCGGAGTGGTGACTATCGATGAAGGACAAATCACCTATCTTGGCCCGCTGGACGGCGGCATGGTTGCTGCACGTGAAATCGAACGGCTGGCACTGGACCCGACCGCGTCTCCGGCGCATTGGGTGCTGGAACAGCCGGGTCAGCCAGTGCTTCACATTCCTGTGAATGCCGAAGGGGCCGAGGCGCTGTTTGATGTGTTCTCGGCCTTGCCGGGGCTGAAAACCGAACAGATGCTGGCAGAATTGAACGGCGGCGCAGCTCATCCGGTGGTGATCTGGGAACGTACGCCATCCCGTCCTGCCCACCTTCGGCTGCATTGACACCGGCGCGGTTTGCCCCCACGACTGACCAACTAGACAGACACATCAGGATCGGAGCGCGATTCATGTCCATCCCCCAATCCGGCGGCGGGCCGATCGAACGCCATGAGCAACTGGCCGAATACCTGGAGGCGGGCTGCAAGCCCAAGCAGGATTGGCGCATCGGGACCGAGCATGAAAAGTTCGGTTACTGCAAAGACACCCTGAAGCCGCTGCCTTTTGAGGGCACCCGATCCATCGTGGCGGTGCTGGAAGGATTGCGTGACAGGCACGGTTGGGCCGAAGTGCGCGAAAGCGACAAGCTGATCGGTCTGGAAAAGGACGGCGCAAATGTCAGCCTTGAACCGGGCGGCGCGCTGGAGCTTTCGGGTGCACCGCTGGAGACGATCCATGAAACCTGCGACGAGGTGAACACCCACCTGCGCGAGGTGAAGGACATCGCCGACGAGATCGGCGTTGGTTTCATCGGTCTGGGCGCCGCTCCGATCTGGACCCATGACGAGATGCCGTTGATGCCCAAAGGGCGTTATCGGCTGATGAACGACTATATGGAGAAGGTTGGCACCATGGGCCGCGCCATGATGCGGCGTACCTGTACGGTTCAGGTCAATATCGACTTCGGGTCCGAGGCGGACATGGTGCAGAAACTGCGCGTGGCACTGGCCCTGCAGCCGGTGGCGACGGCGCTGTTTGCAAACTCTCCGTTTTTCGAGGGCAAGGTGAACGGCCAGAAAAGCTGGCGCAGCTATATTTGGCGGCATCTGGACGATGCGCGCACCGGTATGCTGCCCTTCGTGTTCGAAGAGGGCTTCGGGTTCGAGCGCTACGTGCAATACGCTCTCGATGTTCCGATGTACTTCGTCTACCGCAATGGCGAATACATCAACGCCTTGGGCATGTCCTTCCGCGACTTTCTGCAAGGCAAACTGCCGGCGTTGCCGGGTGAGACACCGACCCTGTCCGATTGGGCCGACCACCTGACCACCGCTTTCCCCGAAGCACGGATCAAGAAATTCATGGAGATGCGCGGCGCCGATGGTGGCCCGTGGCGTCGTCTTTGTGCGCTACCCGCATTCTGGGTTGGCCTGACCTATGACCAAAGCGCGCTGGATGCGGCATGGGATCTGGTCAAAGGCTGGGATGCAGAAACCCGTGAAGCCTTGCGCATTGAGGCTGCCAAAGACGGGCTGCAGGCTCAGGTCGGCAAGATCAACATGCACGACCTGGCGCGCGAGGTGGTTGCGATCTCTGAGGCTGGTCTGAAATCCCGCGCCTTCCCCGGTGCCGGTGGTCTGGTGCCGGATGAAACGCATTTCCTGAACGCGCTGAAAGACAGCCTTGAGACCGGCAAGGTTCCGGCCGATGAGTTGCTGGAACACTACAACGGCGACTGGAACGGCAACCTGACCCGGGTTTTCCCCGAATACAGCTATTGATCCGCCCGGTCCCGCTTGCATTCGCGGGGCTGGCCCGATAGCAGGTTTCCGATCAATTTCAGAGGGCGTCATGGACGATCTTAAGGCAAAATATCTGGGCCAAATCACTGAGGCAGCCGACGAGAACGCGCTTGAGGCGATCCGCGTCGCTGCCGTGGGCAAAAAAGGCGAGGTCGCGCTGAAGATGCGCGAGCTGGGCAAAATGACCCCCGAAGAGCGTCAGGTTGCAGGCCCCGCGCTGAACGCCCTGAAGGATGAGATCAACTCGGCCCTGTCCGCCAAGAAAGCCGCTCTGGCCGATGCAGCGCTGGATGAGCGTCTGCGCACCGAATGGCTGGACGTCACCCTGCCGACCCGCGCACGCCGTCAGGGCTCGATCCACCCGATCAGCCAGGCGACCGAAGAACTGACTGCGATTTTTGCCGAACTGGGCTTCTCGGTGGCCGAAGGCCCGCGGATCGAAGACGACTGGTACAACTTCGACGCCCTGAACATCCCCGGGCACCACCCCGCGCGGGCCGAGATGGACACGTTCTACATGCACCGCGCCGAGGGCGACAATCGCCCGCCGCACGTGCTGCGCACCCATACCTCGCCGGTGCAGATCCGCTCGATGGAGAAACAGGGCGCGCCGATCCGCGTGATCTGTCCGGGCGGTGTGTATCGCGCCGACTATGACCAGACCCACACGCCGATGTTTCACCAGGTCGAGGGGCTGGCCATCGACAAGGACATCTCGATGGCGAACCTGAAATGGGTTCTGGAGGAGTTCGTGAAAGCGTTCTTTGAGGTCGACGACGTCGAGCTGCGCTTCCGTGCCTCGCACTTCCCCTTCACCGAGCCATCGGCCGAGGTCGATATCCGCTGTTCCTGGGATAACGGTCAGCTGAAGATCGGCGAGGGCGACGACTGGATGGAGATTCTGGGTTCGGGCATGGTCCACCCCAAGGTGATCGCTGCTGGTGGCATCGACCCCGACGTCTATCAGGGCTTTGCCTTTGGCATCGGCATCGACCGTCTGGCGATGCTGAAATACGGCATTCCTGACCTGCGGGCGTTCTTTGATTCCGACCTGCGCTGGCTGCGCCACTACGGCTTCGCGGCGCTGGATATGCCGAACCTGCATGGTGGTTTGAGCCGCTAAATGTATCCGCTGGGTGTATAACTGGCGAGCTATATTGATTGGTGGCAGCGTAGAGTGGCTAAGGTGCCATTTCGGTGGCTGGTTGGGCTAGTTGTTGCGATAGGCGTTCTTCAGTATTTGGTAGAACGTTTCTTCGGATTGTCCTTTGCTTGGGTTTTGCTGGTCGCGGTTATCGTTGCATCTCCGGGAATGTGGGCGGCTCTTTTGGCGACCCGAAACGGTTTTTTAAAGAAAGTGAATCCATGGAAAGAAGTGGAAGACCAAAAAGCCATGGCGAAGAAGTTAATTGATGAATTCGCGAAAAAGCAGTCGAAATAGCAGCGCGGAGCAAAGGCCGATAGGCCGCCGCGCTATCGCCAGACCGCCCGCACGGGCTGGCGATTTGTCTCCGCAGGCACTCCGTTTGAACGATGCACGAGCTTGGCCAAGATAAACTGCCCACTACAGCCCGTTGATCGCCATCCCGCGGTCTGGCGACAGCGCGGCTTGTCACAATCTCCCACGGGGTTGTGACGTGACAGCGTGCGCAGGCTCGCTAGGGTTCGACAGATGATTTATCGACTACTCTGCCTCCTCCTGCTGACCGCCACTCAAGCCTCTGCTATCGAATCCTGTCACGGCGATACCGCCTGTCAGGTCGGCGACCGTTCGTATCATGTGTTGGAGCCGGATGGGTGGGATGGCGAAACGCCTCTGCCCGTTTTGCTGCATTTCCACGGCTGGGCGCGGCAGGGGGCCGTGGTGGTGAACCATGAACGCATAGCCGGGGCCACGAAACTGCGCGGCGTGTTGTTGGTGGCCCCGAACGGGCTGGGCAAAAGCTGGGATTTTTGGTCTGCGGATACTGGCGACGTGCCCTTTGCCGACCGGGTGCTGGAGGATGTCACCAAGCGTTACCCGATTGATCCAGACCGCATTTACGTCTCGGGCTATTCCTTTGGCGGCGCGATGGCGTGGCGTTATGTCTGCCAATCGGGCAACGACACGGCGGCGCTGCTGGCAGTTGCGGGCAGCATCCGACAAACGGAAGCCTGCCCCGAAGCCCCGCGCGAGGTGCGCCATGTGCACGGGCTGGACGACACGGTGATGGATTTCCCCTTTGGGCCGGGCGGCGACACGACCTATCCGGTGGCGCTGTGGCGCGAGAAATACAACTGCAATGGTGCAACCCCGCGCGGCGACTGGAGCGTGAGGCCGTTTCTGACGCTCAGCCGCGTGGAATGGACCGACTGTGCGCAGGGGCAGGTGGTACTGGACACCCATCCGGGCGGGCATTTCATCCCCCATGGCTGGATCGGCTGGCAGTTGGACGAGCTTTTGGGCCGCACCCCCACCTATCCGTGACGCGCAGCGCTTGCACCCCGGCGCAATCTTTGCCATTGCCTGTGCCGACTGGATGTTTGCCAAAAAAGGCCCCGTGCAATGAAATTCACTCTGTCCTGGCTGAAAGACCACCTCGACACTGACGCTTCGGTTGATGAGATCGCCGAGACGCTTACCGATCTCGGGCTTGAGGTCGAAGAGATCGTGAACCCGGCAGACCGGCTGGCGGATTTTACGCTGGGCTATGTGAAACATGCCGAGAAACATCCCGACGCCGACAAGCTGCGCGTCTGCAAGGTGGATACTGATGAGGGCGAGCTGCAAATCATCTGTGGTGCGCCCAACGCGCGAGAAGGCATCACCGTCGTGGTCTGCAAACCGGGCATGTATATTCCGGGTCTGGACCTGACTATCAGCGTCGGCAAAATCCGCGGTGTCGAGAGCTTTGGCATGATGGCGTCCGAGCGTGAGCTGGAGTTGTCCGAGGAACATGATGGCATTATCGAGCTGCCCTCGGGCGAGGTCGGCGACAAGTTCGTCGACTGGCTGGCCGAAAATGATCCGTCGAGGGTCGACCCGATGATCGAGATCGCGATCACGCCGAACCGACCGGATGCGCTGGGCGTGGCCGGGATTGCGCGTGATTTGGCAGCGCGGGGTGTGGGTACGCTGAAAGAGCGCGATTACGCGCCGGTGCCGGGCGATTTCGAAAGCCCGATCAAGGTGACGATCGATGAGGATACTCTCGATGGCGCGCCGCATTTCACCGGCCGTCTGATCAAGGGCGTCAAGAACGGCCCCAGCCCGCAATGGCTGCAGGATCAGCTGAAGGCGATCGGTCTGCGTCCGATCTCGGCGCTGGTGGATATCACCAACTACATGACTTTCGACCAGAACCGCCCGCTGCACGTGTTCGATGCGGACAAGGTGCAGGGTAACCTGCGCGTTCACCGTGCCAAGGGTGGCGAGAAACTGGTGGCGCTGGATGAGAAAGAATACACCCTGCAGCCCGGCATGATGGTGATTTCGGACGACAAAGGCGCGGAATCCATTGCTGGTATCATGGGTGGTGAGGAAACAGGTTGCACCGAGGAAACGGTGAACGTGTTCCTGGAAAGCGCGTTCTGGGATCACGTGCAGATCGCACTGACGGGGCGTGCGCTTAAGATCAATTCGGACGCGCGGTACCGGTTCGAACGCGGTGTAGACCCGGAATACACGCTGGAAGGTCTGGAACACGCGACGCAGATGATCCTGGATATCTGCGGCGGTGAGGTGTCCAAGGTGGTTGAAGCCGGCAAAGCCCCTAACCACGCCCGCGCCTACAAGCTGGATGCTGAGCGTGTGCAGTCACTGGTCGGGATGGACATTCCCGAAAGCGAGCAGCGCCAGACCCTGACCCGTTTGGGCTTCCGTTTGGAAGGTGAGATGGCCCACGTGCCCAGCTGGCGCCCCGATATCATGGGCGAGGCCGATCTGGTGGAAGAGGTCGCGCGGATTGCCTCGCTGACCAAGCTGCAGGGCAAACCTCTGCCACGTATTTCCGAGGGTATCCCGAAACCTGTGATGACCCCGACACAGCGGCGCCAGTCCATGGCACGACGCACCTGCGCGGCGCTGGGGTACAACGAATGTGTGTCCTACACCTTCATCGATCAGGCCTCAGCGGCGCTGTTTGGTGGTGGGGATGAAGCCACGCAGTTGGAAAACCCGATCTCATCCGAGATGAGCCACATGCGCCCCGATCTGCTGCCCGGCCTGCTGCAGGCTGCAGCCCGCAATCAGGCGCGCGGCTATGCGGATGTGGCCCTGTTCGAGGTCGGCCCGGTCTTCCATGACGGCGAACCCGGCGATCAGAAAACCCAGATCACCGGTCTGCTGGTTGGCCGCAACGGTCCCAAGGACGTACACGGTGCCTCGCGCCCGGTCGATGTGTTCGACGCCAAGGCTGATGCCGAGGCGGTGCTGGCTGCCATCGGTGCGCCCGCCAAGGTTCAGATCCTGCGCGACGGGGATGCCTGGTGGCATCCGGGCCGTCATGGCAAGATTTGTCTGGGGCCGAAAAAGGTGCTGGGCGTGTTCGGCGAACTGCACCCGCGCGTGTTGCAGGCGTTGGATATCAAAGGCCCGGCGATGGCCTTCACCATCTGGCCGGACGAGGTGCCTCTGCCGCGTAAGTCCGGTGCCACCCGCGCAGCCCTTGAATTGCGCGATCTGCAAGCGGTCGAGCGTGACTTTGCCTTCGTTGTTGACGAGGGTGTCGAGGCGCTGACACTGGTGAACGCCGCGGCCGGTGCTGACAAGGCGCTGATCGAGGATGTCCGCGTCTTTGACGAATTCATCGGCGGCAGCCTGGGTGAGGGCAAGAAATCTCTGGCCATCACCGTGCGTCTGCAGCCGACGGACAAGACACTGAAGGAAAAAGACATCGAAGCGGTGGCCGAAAAGATCATCGCCAAGGTCACCAAGGCCACCGGCGGAACCCTGCGCGGCTAAGCTGGCAGGTTGAATGACCATTCAAAGAAAAAGGGGCTCCAAATGCGGAGCCCCTTTTTTTGGGATTGCAGGCCGGGAATCAGTACGAAATTTTTCCGTGCAGGAAGTCCTTCCAATTCTCTATGTGCGGCCACTTTTTCTGGAAATTCGAAACAAATATGTTTGCGAAAGCCTCGATGTACGCATGGTCCGCTGCTGTCATTGCCTGCCCCTTACGATCTCCCGAAGGAATGCGCAGAGTGTTCGGATCCTTGTAGGCCGGTATTCGAGCAGGGTTTTGTATATTCCGCTCTGAGCATATTCGATCCAGTTCTAACATCACGTAATCATATCGAGCAGCATCCGCTGTCCGGTGAGCTTCACGAACATCAATAGACATCTCAAGAAGCAGAACTTCCTCTTGAAGCCTGTGAACCTCCGCACGCAGCTCCTCATTCGTCGCGGCTTCCTGCTCGGCTTTAATCTTCTGCGCAACCGCTGTGCCCAGCATATGGGCCATATCTTCCATATCGCGGTTTTGCTGACGGATACGCTTACCCTGTACCTGAGTTTTCTTCGTCAGCCCCGCGCGCACGAACCCGTCCATGAATTTGCTCATCAACTTGCCCCTTTTCTTCCGTCCGTTTCCTTCGATCGCATATCTCGGTACGTGGAAACTGTTTCAATTCATCGCTTTATCCGAACTCTGTCGAATATTGCGAGAGTGGTCAATGACCGTTTCAGCTCCAGCGTGCACAGCAAGTGAAACGACCTCATTTGTCTGATCCCTCTCTTGGGTTGACGCAGTATTCGCAGTAGGGTCGCCGCAAAAGGTTAAAGGAGACACCCATGGGCCTGAACGTTTACCTCTCTGGCGAAATCCACACCGACTGGCGCGAACAGATCATCGACGGCGCGCAGGGGTTGGACGTCACCTTCAACAGCCCTGTCACGGATCACGACGCCAGCGATGATTGTGGCGTGGCCATTCTGGGGGCCGAGCAGAACAAATACTGGCACGACCACAAGGGGGCGATGGTCAACGCAATCCGCACCCGCAAGGGCATTGCTGATGCCGATGTGGTCGTGGTCCGGTTTGGCGAGAAATACAAACAGTGGAACGCGGCCTTTGACGCGGGCTATGCGGCAGCGCTGGGCAAGTCACTGATCGTGCTACACGGTGCTGATCACCAGCACGCGCTGAAAGAGGTCGACGCCGCCGCGCTGGCCGTGGCCGAGCAGCCCTCTCAGGTTGTTGAGGTGTTGCGCTACGTTCTGACCGGGAAGCTGCCGGGCTAAGAAGCCAGCAATAAGGGCAGTGCTCAACCCGTGTGATCGGCGGCCGTCTTGTTGGCCCTGTCAGTTGGCGGACGTTCACTGGTCAATAACGGGGAAAACCCGGGAAACTGGCACCTAGACCCAAACGCTTTTTTTGCTAAGACTTTGGCGAATCCCGCGCGACAGACGCGGGTTTCTTACTGTTGAAAGGAGAGACGCGTGGATGAGGTCGTAACACAGGTAGGTGCGTTTGCGCCGCTTATCATGAACGCAGTCAAAGCGCTGATCGTTCTGGTCCTGGGCTGGATCGTGGCAGGGGCGATCGCGGGAATGGTACGTCGGCGGATCAACGCGACGCCGCAGATTGACCCGACCTTGGGCAATTTCGTCGCCAGTCTGGTCAAATGGGTCATCCTTGCGATGGTTCTGGTGGCTGTTCTTGGGATTTTCGGGATCGAAGCCACGAGCATCGTTGCCATTCTGGGTGCCGCGTCGCTGGCAATTGGTCTGGCGCTGCAGGGGACACTCAGCGATTTGGCAGCTGGTGTCATGCTGGTAGTGTTTCGCCCGTACAAGCTGGGCCAATATGTTGATATTGGCGGCACCGCGGGGACCGTCAAGGATCTGAACCTGTTCACCACCGAACTGGTGACGCCGGACAATGTGCAGATCATCGTACCCAACGGGCAAAGCTGGGGCTCGATTATCACCAACTACTCCGCGCATGACACGCGGCGCGTCGACCTGGTGTTTGGTATCGACTATGGCGATAACGCGGATGAGGCGATGCAGATCATTCTGGACGTCGCCAAGGCTGATGAGCGGATTCACAGCGATCCCGAGCCCTGGGTGCGGGTGACCAACTTGGGCGACAGCTCGGTCGACCTGACCGCGCGCCTGTGGTGTGCCGCAGCGGACTACTGGGATGTGAAATTCGAAGTCACCAAGGCGGTGAAAGAGGCGTTCGATGCCAAGGGCGTGTCGATCCCGTATCCGCATTCGGTGGAGATCCACAAAGAGGCGTAAGCCTCCCGCCCGTCGATCGGGCATTCAAATGCCCCTCTTCGGTTGGGTCCAGCGCCGCGCTGATCGCGCGGCGCAGTTTCATTTGCGGGACCGTTGGGTTTCGCGCAACCGCGCCGCACCGCTGGTGTGGCGCCTGACCCAACGCTGTAAAGCGCTCTTGTCAAAGAGCGCTTTCAGGGGCGGGAGGTTTATGACTTGATCACCACGCCGGGGGCAACAACATCGATGCCCAGTGCCTTGCCGACCGCATAATAGGTCAGCTGACCGGCATGCACGTTCAGACCCGCCAGCAGGTGCGGGTCGTCCTGACAGGCCTGTTTCCAGCCCTTGTCCGCCAGCGACAGCATGAACGGCATCGTTGCGTTGCCCAGCGCAATGGTCGATGTGCGCGCAACCGCGCCAGGCATGTTGGCGACGCAGTAATGCATGATGCCATCGACCTCGTAGATCGGATCGGCATGGGTGGTCGCCTTCGATGTCTCGAAGCAGCCGCCTTGGTCGATGGCCACGTCCACCAGAACCGCACCGGGTTTCATAGTCGACAGCTGTGCGCGTGTGACCAGTTTCGGAGCTGCCGCACCGGGGATCAGAACCGCGCCGATGACCATGTCGGCGTCCTGGATCAGTTCGGCGGTCGCACCGGCTGTCGAGTACTGGCTTTTGAATGTTCCGCCGAAGACGTCGTCGAGGTAACGCAGGCGTGGCAGCGACCGGTCCAGCACGGTGACATCTGCACCCATGCCCGCAGCGATCTTGGCTGCGTGAGTACCAACAACACCGCCGCCGATCACGATGACTTTGGCCGGACCAACACCCGGAACGCCGCCCATCAGAACACCACGGCCGCCATTGGCCTTTTGCAGGGTCCACGATCCGACCTGAGGGGCAAGACGACCCGCGACCTCGGACATCGGGGCCAGCAGGGGCAGGCCGCCGCTTGCATCGGTCACGGTCTCATAGGCAATCGCGGTGCAGCCCGACTCCAGCAAGTCATGGGTCTGATCCGGGTCCGGTGCCAGGTGCAGATAGGTGAATAACAGTTGACCTTCGCGCAGCATTTTGCGCTCGACCGCTTGTGGTTCCTTGACCTTGACGATCATGTCGGCGGTGGCAAACACCTCTTCTGCGGTGTCCAGGATCTGGGCGCCAGCGGCGATGTAGGACTCGTTGTCAAATCCCGAACCGATTCCGGCACCGGTCTCGATTAAAACTTCGTGGCCGCGTGCGACGGCCTCTTGCGCCGCGTTAGGCGTTATGCCGACGCGGAATTCCTGTGGTTTGATTTCCTTGGGGCAACCGATCTTCATTTCTCGCTCCTCCATTCATAAACTGCCTAAATAATGGGCGTTTCGGAGTGCAATTTCTGTGAAACTCTGCCCGCGATTGGGGTTTTTTTCGGGAGAATCTCCGGTATTCTAGCAGAAACTTGCAATGGATTTGCGTCGATGAGCCTGGATACGACGGATAGAAAGATTTTAGCGGCCCTTCAGCGTGACGGCCGTATGTCGAATGCAGAGCTGTCCGAGCAGGTGAACCTGTCTCCGTCGGCCTGCCATCGACGGGTACAGCGATTGGAGGCGGACGGGTATATCCGCAACTACGTGGCGCTGCTGGATGCGCGCAAGATGAATGTGCCTACGACGGTGTTTGTCGAGATCACCTTGCAGGGGCAGGCCGAAGAGCTTCTGGACGCGTTCGAAAAGGCCGTGGCCCGCATTCCCGATGTGCTTGAATGTCATCTGATGGCGGGCACGGCAGATTACATCCTGAAGGTAGTCGCCGAAAACACCGAGGATTTTGCCCGCATCCACCGCCAATACCTGTCGCGCTTACCGGGGGTGGCGCAGATGCAAAGCTCATTCGCATTGCGCACGGTGTTCAAGACCACCGCCCTGCCGGTGTGACGATCAGACCGGACCGGGATAAGTGAACAGGGTCAGATGCAGCGCGTTAAACCCGAAATGCATCAGAACCGGAACCCAGAGCCGCCCGGTTGCATGGTAGCCCAACCCGCAGGCCGCCCCGAGGACCGACGCGAACGCTACCAGCGCCAGCCCTCCGCCCGCGTGGGCCAGACCGAACAGCAGGCTGGCCGCTGCAATACCCAAGGCGGTTCCGGTTTTCGAGATGAGGAGCGATTGCAGATAGCCACGGAAAAAAGCCTCTTCCGTCAGGCAGGTCAGAAACAGGTTCGACAACGCGAAAACCAACCACCAAGGAGGCAGACCGACCTCGAGCCGGATCGCGCCCGTGGCGAGCCCCAACAGTAACAGCGAGGGCAGCAACAACAGGCCACTCACCAGCGGTCCGGCTTTGGTCGGCTTCGCATCTTGGATCATTCCGGGCCAGGCCAGCAGGACAGCAAACAAAACCAGCGGTTTGTCCATGTTCAGGTACATTGTGAAGTCGGTACTGTCTGGCCCGGCATTTACCCGGTCCAGCACCAGCAGGTTGTGAAACCCGGGAAACAGATGCGCCCCCAACCCAAGGCACCACAGGATCAGTACCAGATGCCCGGCCAAAGCCACGGGCCCGGACAGCAGCCGCAGCCCCGCCGCACTCAGCACCCCAAGGCCCGCAACCCCCACCGCCAGAGGTGTGACCAGACCAAGCGCCAGCGCGATGCAGCCGAGCAAGGCCAGCAGGGTCAGGCCCAGCCCCTGTCGACCTGACACGGCGCTTGTTTGCGCGGCAATCAGGATGAACCAGGGCCAAATAGCAGGCAGAAGGGACAGACATTGCGCCACGGTCGTCTCATGCTTTGACAGGCCGTTTTTGCCGTTGGATTGTGGTTCGTGGCAAGGGCGTAAACGGCAGTTTTGTGCCAACCAGTTGGCAATGCGGCAATTCTGACGCTTGTGTCCCGTCGCTTGCGGGTTCAAATTGGGAAAGGCCGAACGCCCGCCTGCGTTGCATGTATCAGCGTCCGCAGCGCATACTTGGCGAGGGTTTCATCAATTTCTCTGATGACATCAGGCGGTTACACACGCCCTGTACGGTCCGGACCCGATAGACGATAAGGATGTGACCTTGGCTTACGAAAACGAATACGCCCCCAAAGACTGGCTGGAAGCCGAGTTGGAAGACACGCTGGACGAAGATTTTGAGATTGAATTCAGCGAGCCCATGCTCTCGATGGAAATCCGTAAGATCTACAAGGACCAGCACCCCAATATGCTGGACCGCAAGGTCTACTTCCGCAACCTGCTACGCCTGCAGGCCGAACTGATCAAGGTTCAGGACTGGGTACAGCATACCGGGGCCAAGGTTTGCATCCTGTTCGAAGGTCGGGACAGTGCGGGCAAAGGAGGTGTAATCAAACGTATCACTCAGCGCCTGAACCCGCGGGTTGCCCGCGTTGTCGCCCTGCCTGCGCCCAGCCGGCGCGAGCAGAGCCAGTGGTATTTTCAGCGCTACGTTCCGCACCTGCCTGCCGCCGGTGAGATCGTTCTGTTCGACCGCTCCTGGTACAACCGCGCCGGGGTCGAGCGGGTGATGGGCTTTGCCAGCGAAGATCAGGTCGAGCAATTCTTTCAAGACGTTCCCGAATTCGAACGGATGCTGGTGCGGTCCGGTATTATCCTGCTGAAATACTGGTTCTCGATCACCGATGAAGAACAGCAACTGCGATTCCTCATGCGTATCCACGACCCGATGAAACAGTGGAAACTGTCACCGATGGATCTGGAATCCCGCATCCGCTGGGAGGCCTATACCAAGGCAAAAGAAGACATGTTGTTCCGCACCAACATCCCCGAGGCACCGTGGTACATTGTCGAAGGAAATGACAAAAAACGCGAACGCCTGAACTGTATCGAGCATCTGTTGACCAAGGTTCCCTACACGGATGTCCCGCAGGAAAAGGTCGATCTGCCGGACAGGCGCTACAACCCGGAATACGAACGCCGCGTCCTGCCGGATGAATTACACGTGCCAAAGATATACTGATCTCAAAAAAAGCCCCCGAACCCGGGGGCTTTTTCAGTTGGAAATGTCCGAGTAATCAGAACACGAAATAGTCCTGCGACAGGTCCGACACCTGCGTATTCGCCAGGATCAGGCTGTTGCCGTTGCCGTCGTCGATCACCACATCACTGCCGGACTGCGAAATGTGATTGTTCATCAGGTCGCTGTACCCCGTGATCGAGGCCGTGCCACTGAGGCCGATGTAGTCTTCGCCGGAGAAATCCAGAACGGTGTCCGCCCCGGTGGTGAAGACGAACAAGTCAGCGCCGGAACCGCCGGTCAGGTTGTCGTCATCGCGACCACCGTACAGAATGTCACTACCCGCTCCGCCAAAAAGGTCATCCTGACCACGTTCGCCCCTCAGGACGTCGTTGCCGTTGCCCGATTGGATCCGGTCGTTCTCGGTGCCACCCAACATCAGGTCATTGCCGTTGCCACCATGCAGCCTGTCGTTGCCCCGGCTGCCTTGGATAAAATCGTTTCCGTCCGCACCTCTGAGAAGGTCCGTTCCCTGACCGCCGATCAGGGCGTCATTGCCGCCATAACCGATCAACGTGTCATTGCCCGTCCCGCCGTGAAGAAAATCGCCACCGTTTGCGCCAGTAAGCGTGTCGTCACCGCCGCGTCCTTCCAGTGCCCCGGCCTGGTCGAGTTTCAGGGCAAACCAGTTATCCCCGCTATCTCCGACCGTGCCAGCGTTTACATATTCAGGCCCCGGCTCAACTGGTGCGGGCGCGGGTGCAGGCGCAGGTGCCGAACCGCCGTTGTCCAGCACAACAGTACCATTGGTGGCGGCAAAGTTCTGCGTCACGATCACGGCGTCCCAACCGCTGAAATTGCCTTCTTCGATGCCCAGCCCGATATACCGGAAGTCGGGGTTAAGGATATTGGCACGGTGGCCGGGGCTGTTCATCAGGCTTTGGTGAAGCTGCACGACGTCGTCGCTGGCGCCGCTTGCTCCGCGTTCGGATTGCCAGGCAATGTTCTCACCCGATGCCCAACTGCCTGAGAAATCGAAGCCCGCATCTCTCATCCGCCCGGTTGCGCTGGAGCCACCCTGACCGGTGTGGCTGAACGTGTTCGCCTGCAGCATCCATTCGCTGTGGTCTTCGGCTGAGTCATTCAGCCTCTGTTCAAGCTGCAGGGGCTGAAGCCCCCGGCTTGTCCGTTCCTGGTTGATCAACGCAAGCATTTGCCGTTCTAGATCGCTAGCGATTGCCATGATTCTGCCTCCAGTGGATCGCGTTATTTTGGCGGGACATTAATGGCGAGACTTTGGCGGGATAAGGTCGCAAACCGGACGCCCCGGCCTTCTAGGCGAATTGTCACCGCCGGTTTTGCCTCATTTGTGCGAAAAATTGCGCAGATTGCCTCTGCGCATCGGAACGGGGCACCAAACAGATGCCCCGCAGACCGTATCTGAGGTTAGGCGAAGTCCATCATGCAGAAATTGTCGATGGAGACGAAGGTGAAGAAATCGTCCTGCATGTCAGCGCCCATGTCCGACGTGACATCGGTTTTGGCCGGGGCGTCATCACACATGTCCGAGGTCAGCATGAAGTCATCCACAACCGCCGCTGTATCGGTGGCCGGGGAATCGTTCAGCCTGAAGTCATCGACCAGAACCAGAAGGTCGTTGACGAAACCTTCGATCGCCGCAAGGAACTCTTCCACGTCAAAGCAATCGCTCGCCGGGGCTTCGGTGACGTCGGTGTCGGGTGTTTCGTCTGCCGGTTCCTCGGTCTCGGTGACGTCGGTGTCGGGTGTTTCGTCTGCCGGTTCCTCGGTCTCGGTGACATCGGTGTCTGGCGTTTCGTCTTCCGGTTCCTCGGTCTCGGAGACGTCGGTGTCTGGCGTTTCGTCTTCCGGTTCTTCGGTCTCGGTGACGTCGGTGTCTGGCGTTTCGTCCGCTGGTTCCTCAGTCTCGGTAACGTCCGTGTCGGGCTCTTCCATCACCGGGTCTTCTGCAACAGGCTCTTCAACCGGTGGAGTTGGCGCGGCGCCGTTGTCCAGCACGACGGTGCCATCGGTGGTAGCAAAGTTCTGGGTCACCATAACGGCGTCCCAACCGTTATAGTCGCCTTCCTCGATACCGATGCCGATATACTCGTAGTCAGGGTTCAGGATATTGGCGCGGTGGCCGGAGCTGTTCATCAGGCTCTGGTGCAGTTGTTCGACATCGTCACTGATGCCCTCGGCGCCGCGTTCCGATTGCCAGGCGATGTTTTCACCCGACCGCCAGCTGCCGGAAAAGTCGAACCCGGCGTCCCGCATCCGCTCGGTCGCGCTGGACCCGTTCGATCCGGTGTGGCTGAATCTATCGGTGTTCAGCATCCAGGTGCTGTGATCCTCGGCCGAGTCATTCAGACGGGTTTCCAGCTTCAGCGGGTTCAGCCCGCGGGATGTGCGCTCTTCGTTGATCAGCGCCAGCATTTCTTGCTCGAATGTACTTGCAGTTGACATGGTAGCCTCCGTTTGAGTGGTCGTCTGTGCAGACCGGGCCAGTTACAGGGGGCACCGGACAGACGGACAGAGGAGGCGGAGATTCAGGCGAAATCCGGCAGGGGCGTGCTGCCGGTGCAAGATTCGCTGCGCTGCAACATGCCGGTCCAAACGGGCTTAATGCGGCTCGGCAGATTACCGCAATTGCGACAGAGACAAATGGCAAGAACCGACCGACCAAAACGGTCGGTTTAAACCCGCTGAGTTGATTGAGGTGATTTGGTGTTGTTAATGACGGCGCTCACGCGTGTTGGGATGACGGCCCTACACATCGGGATCGACGCAGCGAATATCTGAGGCGCAAAGGTGCATCGCGTCTTTGGTCGCCCCGTCATAGGTGCCGTTTAACGGACCTTTGTAATGTGCGGCTTCCTGCATTCTGAGTTGAAAAGCTTCGACAAACTCGGCGTCGCCCAATTTGAGAGCGTTGTCTAAATCCAACCGCGCTTGCACCACCCGGTGCTGCGATTGATGAATCGAAGCGCGATAGTCATACGTGTCGGCATAGCCATTCTCGGCAGCTGATCTGTCAGCCTCTTCGGTTTCGATCAATTGAATGGCCTGGTCATAGCTTTCGAGCGCATCTCCCGGGCGACCAAGCTCTTCCAGAATTATGCCTCGCGCTCGCAGATGATCGACGTCGTCAGGGTCGTCCTCGATCATCAGGTCCAGAGTTGCCAGGGTCGACGTCCAATCGCCGGCTTCAGTATGAATGATCATCTTTTGCTTCAACGCAAATCTGTACAGCACCATCAGATCCAAGTTCTTTGTAACCAGATCTACTGTGACACGTCGCTTCCCAGCCTTTACCAGTTCTTCGATTTCCTCAGTTGACTGACGAAGGAATTCCATGCGCGTGTCTTCTTTGTTGATCAGCACGTTCAGAACCGCCAGCGCCAGATCGTTTTGCCCGAGCGCCTTGTATGCGCTTGCACGAACGTAGACCGACGAATCAGGATAGTCTTCGGCTTCGATCACGCGGTTGATATCCTGCAAGGCGGTTTCGAACTCCTCGGCTTGTGTGCTGGCCCGAAACCTGAGAAGCAGTAGTCTGACGTCTTTGGGGTGCTCGGCAAGGACGTCATCAACGATGTCGCGCGCTTGCAAAGGTTGGAAATCGACCATTTCCAAAAGCGTATTGCTCCACACTTTCATCGCCCATCTCTGGAAACGTTTCGATGTCCGCAAACGCTGCGCCGCCCCGCTCGCGGTCGTGCAGGGCGTCCAATTCCAGAGCTTTGGTGCAGGTTTTAATTCTGGTCGGCTTGTCCTTGGCGTCGATGCAAGCCGTCAAATAGGGTTGTCAGAGCCTGCATTCACAAGATTGAACAACAAAAGGCCCGCCGCACAGGCGAGGACCATGACGGAAAGCACTCTGACTTTATATTGGGTCTTCATCGGGAAAACTCTCTTTGAAAATTGGCCAATAAATGATGCGTTTCACATCGCTTTTTGCATATGATGCGAATTTGGCAAAGGTGTGGTCGTCCGGCGTATCAGGCGTTTTATGCGCCGTGTATCGGAGCCAATTGGCAAAACGGTCTGGTGAAAACGACAAACCCCCGGGCGGAGCCTCGGGGGTCGTCAAATAGTGTCATCCAAAGCTGGACGAGCGAGATCTTAGAGCAGACCTTCGCGCTGGGCTTTCTTACGTGCCAGTTTACGGGCACGGCGGATCGCTTCAGCTTTCTCGCGCGCTTTTTTCTCGGACGGTTTCTCGAAATGTTGCTTCAGCTTCATTTCACGGAACACGCCTTCGCGCTGCAGCTTTTTCTTCAGGGCACGAAGCGCCTGATCGACGTTATTGTCGCGAACACTAACCTGCATGTGGTTGTCACCACCTTTCTAGATAGAGTTGCAAGGAAATTGCAGGAGTTGGCCGTATAGCAAAGCCGGTCTATCTTGTCTAGTACTGGCCCCGAGAACCGGAGAACCGCCATGACCGTTACCTATGAAGATGCAAAACAACAGCTTTTGGACGCGATTCTGATCCATGTGCCGTTTGACGGCTGGTCCGAGGCCAGCTTTCGCGCCGCGATCAACGATAGCAACCTGGATGACGGTTTGGCGCGGGCGATCTGCCCCCGTGGTGCGGTCGATCTTGCGCTGGCATTTCACGCGCGGGGCGATGCGGTCATGGTGGAAAGCCTGAAATCTACTGACCTGAGTGAGTTGAAATTCCGCGACCGCGTGGCTGCGGCCGTGCGATTCCGGCTTGAGGCTGTGCCCGACAAGGAATTGGTGCGCCGGGGAATGACTTTGTTTTCTCTGCCAACCCATGCGGCGGATGGGGCCAAGGCACTGTGGCAGACCTGCGATCTGATCTGGGACACGCTGGGTGACACTTCGGACGACGTGAACTGGTACACCAAACGTGCGACCCTCTCGGGGGTGTTTTCCTCAACCCTGTTATTCTGGCTGGGCGATGATTCCCCCGATCACGAAAAGACGTGGCAGTTTCTGGACCGTCGCATCGACAACGTCATGCAGTTCGAAAAGCTCAAGGCGCAGATGAATGGCAACCCGCTGTTCAAACCGTTCCTGGCGGTGCCGAACTGGTTCGCCAGTCAGGTGAAACCGCCGATGAAAATGCGCGCCGATTTGCCCGGGATGCTGAACCCGCGCAAGTAAGCGTCTGGGCCTTGCTGAAATTGCCTGCTAGGCATTGGGCAAAGGAGATTTGCCCATGACCCAGACAATGCGCGCCGTTGAGATCACCGAGCCTGGCGGACCTCAAGTTCTGCAACTGACTGAACGCCCGGTACCCGAGCCGCAAAACGGTCAGGTGATTCTCAAGGTGGCTTATGCGGGTGTGAACCGCCCGGATGCATTGCAGCGTGCCGGGGCCTATGACCCGCCTCCGGGCGCCAGTGATCTGCCGGGCCTTGAGGCGTCGGGCGAGGTGGTTGCCGTGGGCACTGGGGCCGAGGGACTTTCCGTCGGCGATCAGGTCTGCGCGTTGCTGCCTGGTGGCGGATATGCTGAATATGTGGCCACCCCCGCCGCACATTGCCTGCCGGTCCCCAAGGGTATGGAGATGAAAGAGGCCGCCTGCCTGCCCGAAACCTTCTTCACCGTTTGGTCCAACGTCTTCGTGCGCGGCGGGCTGAAGGCCGGTGAGCGTTTTCTGGTACATGGCGGCTCCAGCGGTATCGGCACTACGGCGATCCAGCTGGCTCATGCGTTTGGGGCCCGGGTTTTTGCCACTGCCGGATCGGATGAAAAATGCGAGGCCTGCGTCAAACTGGGTGCCGAGCGGGCGATCAATTACCGGGATGAGGATTTCGTCGGCGTCATGCGGGCTGAAGGCGGTGCGAACCTGATCCTTGATATGGTGGGCGGCGATTACATCCCGCGCAACGTTAAAACGCTGGCCGAGGATGGCCGTCTGGTGCAGATTGCCTTTTTGCAGGGGCCGAAGGTCGAACTGAACTTTGCCCTGATGATGGTCAAGCGCCTGACTCTGACCGGCAGCACCCTGCGCCCGCAAAGCGATCTGGCCAAGGCGAAAATAGCTCAGGAACTGCGCGAGGCGGTCTGGCCGCTGTTGGAGGCCGGGAAGGTTGCCCCCGTTATGGACAGCGAGTTCGCTCTGGCAGAGGCGTCAGCGGCGCATGCGCGGATGGAAAGCTCGGGCCATATCGGCAAGATCGTCCTGAAGGTCGCCGGCTAACCGGGCGGCGCGGGCCTGTTCCGCGCACCTTCCATCAGGTCACCGCGCGGCGATATAGATGCCACGTGGCGTGACCCAGAACCGGCATCACCACGATCAGACCCAGCATCATCGGGATCGCGCCAAGGACCAACAGGGCCGCGACGATGAAACCCCAAGCAAGAATGACACCGGGATTGTGCCGCAGCACCCGGACCGAAGTCACGACTGCCACCGGCAGCCCCACCTTGCGATCCAGCAACAGCGGAAAGCTGACCACGCTTATGGCCAGCGCGACAAGAGCGAACAGGAACCCGACCGCGTTGCCGAAGATGATCATCGTCCAGCCTGCGCCCGTAGTGAAGACCTGCTTGATGAAGGCGCCGACGGATGTGGGCAAGTCGGGACCGAGCGTGTGGACATAGATGCTCTGCGCGACCATCAGCCAGATCAGCATCCACATGACCAGATAAAAGCCCAGCATCAGGATTGCCCCGAAGGACGGCGACTGGAACACCGCGAACGCGTCCAGCCAGTGCACCTCGCCCGCTTGTTCGCGTTTGCGGCTGATTTCATAAAGGCCAACCGCGGCAATCGGGCCAATCAGTGCAAACCCAAGGATAAGCGGCGCCAGCAGCGGCACCATGTTGCGGTTCAGGCCGAACCCGAACATCAGCAACCCCGCGATGGGGTAGATCAGCACAATGAATATGGCATCGGCCCGTGTTTCCAGAAAATCGTTGTAACCTGCCCGCAGACAGGCCCGCAGGTCCTGCATCGTCAGGGTTTGTATCTTTGGCAGATGCTTTGTATCGGCGCTGCCAATGCGGTTCACGCTTTCCGCAATATGATCGCCGGTTGCGCCGATGTTCCGAGCGGTCCAGCTAATCGGATTTCCAATCGTCTTGGCCATCGTCTTTCCCCTCCCTTTGCGTATCCGCGCAGCAGGGTGGTTCCGGCATCGGTTGCCCTTGGCCGGACCAGCCGGCAACGCCTGGGCGCCAGTATAGCACATTTTTTCGCGTTGCGGTTGCGTGGTGCGGAATCGTGCCGATTGCCCTTATTTACAGGCGTGTTAGCTTGGCTTCAGGTAACAGGAGGTCAGCATGCAGCAAACGGCAAGAACCGTCGTCATTCACGAACACGGCGGCCCCGAAGTTCTGAAGATCGAAGACAGGCCGCTGGGCGATCCCGGACCCGGAGAGGTGCGCATCCGCCACCACGCCTGCGGGCTGAATTTCATTGATGTCTATCAGCGCACGGGTCTGTACCCGATGGACCTGCCGCACGCTTTGGGCATGGAGGCTGCAGGCGTGATTGAGGCCGTCGGTGAAGGTGTGACCCATCTGGAACCCGGCCAGCGTGCCGCCTATGCCGCCGCGCCCTCGGGTGCCTATTCCGATGCGCGGGTGATGCCTGCGGCGCAGGTCTGTCCCTTGCCTGACGGGATATCCTTTGATGCGGCGGCGGCGATGATGCTCAAAGGGATGACGGTGGAATACCTGTTTCACCGCACCACGCCGCTGAAACGCGGCGACACTGTGCTGTTTCATGCGGCAGCCGGGGGCGTCGGCCTGATTGCCTGCCAATGGGCAAAATCCGAAGGGATCACCCTGATCGGCACGGCTGGCACGGATGAAAAATGCAGCCTGGCGCAGTTCAACGGGGCCGCCCATTGTATCAACTACCGCAAAGAGAACTTTGCCGAACGCGTGGCCGAGATCACCGGTGGTAAAGGTGTGGATGTGGTGATGGATTCGATTGGGGTGGATACGTTCAACGGATCGCTGGACAGTCTGAAGCCGTTGGGAATGATGATCTCATTCGGCAATGCGTCGGGACCGGTGCCGCTGATGGATATCGGAATTCTGGCCAAGAAGGGTTCGCTTAAGGTCACCCGGCCGACCTTGTTTACGCATATTTCCGATCATACTGTCTGTCAGGCGATGGCCCGTCGCCTGTTCGGCAAAGTCGAGGGCGGAGAGGTCAAAGTCCATATCGATCAGCGTTTTCCGCTGGATCAGGTCGCTGACGCCCACCGCGCGCTCGAGGCCCGGCAGACCACCGGCAGCACGGTACTGGAACTCTGACACACAGAACCCGGCCCACCGGGGCCGGGTCTTTTCGCTTATCTGTCGTCCGATCAGAACCGATAGGCTGCGCGCACCTGAACGGTGGTTGCGTCCACGTCGATGCCGGTGCGGTCGAAATTGTCGAATTCGTGATAGAGGATCTCGCCACCAACGCTGATGTTCGGGGCGACGATCTGTTCGTAGCCAGCCCCGATGAACCAGCCGTCCTCGCTGCCCAGATTGTCGGTTCCGGCTTCGGCAAAGCCGCCGACGCCGTACAGCAACCCGGTTGACGTCACCTTGTAGCCCGCGCGCGCCTTGATGCGCCAGACATCCTCGACCTTGACGCCGGGGGCCAGCCCGATACCGGTCCAATCATAGTCAAAGCCAAGACCGACAACCCAATCGCTCAGGTCGTAGTCGTAGCCAAGGATGATGCCGCCGATCACACCGTCGCCGTCCACGCCCGAGACATTGGTGTCGATATCGGCGTAACCCAGTTGCAAGCCGCCGTAGAAACCGGTCCAATTGCCCGAGGACTGCGCCGCGGCTGCACCTGCGGTAAAGACCGCGATCACTGAGGCGAGAAGAAGCTTACCTTTCATTTTATATCCTTTCATCGGAAATGGCCTGCAGCAAATCCACGCTGCCTGTTCGACTGTATTGATTACTACGGTCCGGTTTGACGACCGGATCACAGTTCGTTCAAGCATTCCGACCCGAAAGATGCGCCACGCTCACAATCTGCGGCAGCATCGGCCCGTTGAAACCGGGCACGTTCTTTCCTTTAAATGTAGGTCTGCAAAAGGTCTGTTTCAAACGACAATCGGCGGCAGAGTGATCCGCCGCCGATCTGACTTTTTCCGTCAGCGGGTTATTGCTGCAGTTCTGCCGGAGTTTTTTCAGCTATGGTTTCCCAATTGGTGCTGGCTTTCTCGATAAAGCCGGGAATGTCGCCTTCCCAGCGTTCCTGAATGTCCTGCGACAGGTTCAGGTACAGCTTGTTGTCGACGATCTTCCAATAGGTCGGGTCACCGTCGAACTTGAAGCCCATCGCGGCACCGAATGCGCAGTACCCACCATAGGCCGGCAGGTAGGCTTCTGGATTTTCTTCGAATGAGGCTTTGTTTTCTTCATTGGCAAAGCGATACAGCGCATCATTGTGAAGCGCGGTGATACGGTAATCGCCCTTGGTCGGTTCACCATCGGTGAAATAGGCTACCGGGTCGTAACCCTGCAGCGCGAGACCGGTCGAGCTTGCGTTCAGTTCAACGCCTGCGGCCAAGGCCGAGCTTGCGATTGCAACAGACAGCGCGACGCCGCCAATGATGGATTTAATCTTGTTCATTGTTTTCACCTTTCGTGAAACGGGCGATCCGGCGGCGCTGAAATTTCGCCAGGACACCCCTTGGGATTTTTGTCCGTGCGACCGGTAATTGGCCGTCACGCAACCGAAGTGGGCAATCGCGCCATCACGTTCAAAACAATCAATTGTGAATGTGCGGCGACGAAGGGGCGGTGTTCAATTTCGCGCATGTCCGCCTCAGGCTTCGGGTTCGAACGCAATCACGAAGGCAATAACCTTTTCAGCAGGCATTTCGCAGGGCCGCAGCAACGCGCCACTGGTGTTGGTCAGATAGAGGTTCAGACTGGGTAATCGCCGCCGCCCAATTGATGCGCGACAAGCTTGTGGGCTTTGCCGCCGGCCGATTCCAGCCGGCTGACGATATACCGAATGCTCTTGCTCTGCCCGGTGGAGGAGCCGAGCGGGATGGCGAAAAACGCGGACAGAAAGGTATCCGTGGCGATCAAGACTGGCCGATTTTGGGTTCGGTCCCGGCCCTGATCCGTGCCAGGTTGGCGCTGTGGCGCCAATAGACCAGCAGGGTCAGAACGATGCCCAGGAAAAAGGTCGAACCATCCGTCAGCAGCAACACCCAGATGATCGACATGGCCGCCGCGACCAACGCGCCCAGCGAGGAAATCCGCCAGATCGCGGCCGCGACCAGCCAGCTCAGACAGCAGGCTACGCCCACGCGCCAGTCGAGCGCCAGCCACAGGCCCAGAAAGGTGGCCACGCCCTTGCCGCCCTTGAACCCCAGCCAGACCGGGAAGCAATGGCCCAGAAATGCCGTTAGGGCGGCAATCTGGGCGGCGTCTTCCCCGACCAGCGCTCGGGCCAGCAATACGGCGACGGCGCCCTTGGCGGCATCAAAGACCAGCGTCAGTGCTGCGGCGGCCTTGTTGCCGGTGCGCAGTACATTGGTTGCGCCGATATTGCCCGACCCGATATTGCGCAGATTGCCCAACCCCATGACCTTTGCAACGATCATGCCGAACGGGACCGAGCCCATCAGATACCCAATCACGGCCCAGAGGATAAGCTGGGTCGTCGTCGCGTCAAATGGGGGCATCAGGGTCTCCGGTAAACTTCTTGGCCTGCTACATAAGTTGCGGTGACCTTACCTTGCATCCGCTGGCCGTCAAACGGTGTGTTCTGCGATTTCGATTTCAGCGAGAAACGGTCAAGTACAAAAGGCACATCCGGATCGAACAGCACCAGATCGGCGGGCGTGCCCTGGGTCAGGCGACCCGAGTCCAGCCCTAGCCGTTTTGCCGGGTTCAGGGCCATCGCGCGGAACAGGGTCGGCAAGTCCAGCTGATCCGAGTGATAAAGACGCAGCGCCGCAGGCAGCAGCGTTTCCAGCGCCACTGCGCCCGAGGCTGCCTCTTCAAACGGCAGACGCTTGCTTTCCTCATCCTGCGGCGTGTGCATCGAGCTGATGATGTCGATCAGACCGGTCCGCACCGCGTCGATCACCGCCTGCCGGTCATCCTCGGATCGCAGCGGCGGCTTGACCTTGAAAAAAGTGCGATAGTCGGCCACGTCCAACTCGTTCAGTGTCAGGTGGTGGATCGAGGTGCCTGCGGTGATGTCCAGCCCGTTGCGCTTGGCGCGCTCCAGCGCGGGCAATGCGCGGGCGGTGGTGATCTGGTCGGCGTGATATGCGGCCCCGGTCATTTCCAGCAGCGCAATGTCACGGTCCAACCCCATCCGTTCTGCCATAGGCGAGACAGCAGGCAGGCCGCGCAGGGAGGCGAACTTGCCGCTGGTGACGGCCGCACCGTCGCTCAGGCCTGGCTCCTGCGGGTGGGCGATGACCAACGCGCCGCAGGACCTTGCATAGGTCAGGGCACGAGAGAACACCTTGGTGTTGGCGATGACGTGGTCGCAATCGGTGAATGCAACGGCCCCCGCGTCCTGCAGAAAGCCGATCTCGGTCATCTCGCGCCCTTCGCGGTTTTTGGTCAGGGCAGCCATGGGCAGCACGTTCACAGGTGCATCCGCCTGCGCGCGCCGGGTTGCAAATTCCAGCGTTTCCGGCGTGTCCACCGCAGGCAGCGTATCGGGCCGGGTGACGATGGTTGTCACCCCGCCAGCCGCTGCGGCCAGCCCGGCGGATTTATAGCTTTCCTTGTGCCGTTCCCCGGGTTCGCAGACCTTGACGCCGATATCGACGATCCCCGGTGCAAGACAGTGGCCGCCGCAGTTCACCACCTGCGTGGCTGTATCCGGGGCCTTGCCCGCGCCTCGCGCCGCGATCCGACCGTCCGCGACCTGCAGCCAGCCGGTTTCCTGCGTGCCAGTTTCCGGGTCGATCAGGCGGGCGTTGGTGAAGATCAGGTTGCTCATGCCATGGCCCTTTCGATTGCGGCTTTGGTGGCGGCTGGGTCCGCCTGGTACTTGATCAGGTGCTTGTCGCCGCCTTTGGTGACGACCTGTACGAAACTGCCCATGGTGTTGACCGTTTCGATCTGGTTCAGCGCCACCTTGCGTGGTCCGGGGCCGGTCAGCATGGTGTCGGACATCTCCCACGTGGCCACCAGCTCTTCGGACGCCAGATACCAGGCGCGGACCGCGACAGCCGCCAAACCGGCAGGCGCGCCGGTCCAGACATAGGGGTTGCCGACCAGCCACAGCACAATCATCGCGCCACCCATGGCCGCAGCGGCCAGCCACGCATTGGTGCGCAGATACGCGCCTTTGTCGGGCGAGAAGGTCACAGGATCAGCCACAGGGCACCTCCGATAATCAGCAGGATTACCAGAACCAGAATGGCCGAACCGATGCGGCGGGGTCTTTCATCCTGCGGCGCGGTTTGGGACGCCGAGAATGGCCTTGCACTTTCGGTTTCAATCGGGCCGCCGGTCCAGTTGGTGGTTCCTTCAGTGTAAAGACCGGTCAGGTGCACCCTCGGGTCCGGTGTCAGCGTTGCTGCGCGCCCGCCAAACGCGGCGCTACGCACAACCATGACCCAGCCTTCGATGGCGTCCAACGCGGTGCGGTCCAGTTGATCTGCGGACACGCCGCAGCCCTCATTCAGATAGCCGAAAAGCCCAAGGTCTTCGAGGTCGAAGATCGGAAAGACATCGATCTGTTCGGGGTTCAGCCCGGCCACCCCCAAAACCTGATCGGCTGCGCCCGGTTCGCGCAGGAACTTCGCTTCTTCCTGGCGCATGTCCAGCGTGAACAGGCGGATCACGCCGTGTTCGTGGGGGGCGATGGTCAGATCACTCATGCGGCATCCCGCAGGTTGCGCGCCAGCAGTTCCATCGCGGCCATGCGCACGGCGACGCCCATCTCGACCTGTTCCTGAATGACCGAGCGGTTGATGTCATCGGCCAGGGTTCCGTCAATCTCGACCCCGCGATTCATCGGGCCGGGATGCATGACGATGGCGTCAGGCTTGGCCAATGCCAGCTTTGCCGCGTCCAACCCGTAGCGGTGGTAATATTCCCGTTCCGAGGGGATGAAGCCGCCGTCCATCCGCTCTTTTTGAAGGCGCAGCATCATGACAACATCAACGTCGCGCAGGCCTTCATTCATGTCGTCATAGATCTCGGCCCCAAACTCGGCGAACTGGCCGGGCACCAGCGTCGGCGGGCCGATCAGGCGGATGCGGTTCTCCATCTTGCCCAGCAGGATCAGGTTCGACCGCGCTACGCGGGAATGGGCGACGTCGCCGCAGATCGCGATGTTCAGCCGGTGCAATCGGCCCTTGGCGCGGCGGATGGTCAGCGCGTCCAGCAGCGCCTGTGTCGGGTGCTCATGTCGCCCGTCGCCCGCGTTCAGAACCGCGCAGTTGACCTTTTGCGCCAGCAGATCGACCGCGCCGGAATGCGGGTGCCGCACCACCAGCAGGTCGGGATGCATCGCGTTCAGGGTCATCGCCGTGTCGATCAGCGTTTCGCCTTTTTTGATCGAGCTGGCCTGCATCGCCATATTCATCACATCAGCGCCCAGGCGCTTGCCTGCGATTTCAAAGCTCGCCTGGGTACGGGTCGAGTTCTCAAAAAACATGTTGATCTGCGTCAGCCCGGCCAACACGTCGGAATGCTTGGCCGATTGCCGGTTCAGATCGACATATGTTTCGGCCAGATCAAGAATAGCGGTGATATCAGATTGCGTCAGATGCTCGATGCCAAGAAGGTGACGATGGGCAAAACGCATGGGCGGGCTCCTGTCTGACAATCGAGCCGCTTATAAGAAGCCCCGCGCGCGAGGGCAACCTAAGGATCAGAACCTTCGGGCAGTTTCTCACATCCGCCCTCGGGCAAACACTGCTCGCCGGGTTTGCACCACTTGCCGTATCCGCAATCGACCGCCTTGACCGGCACGCAGCCCTGATTTCTTGAGCATTTAAAGCCGGGGCGGCATTGCGAGCCGGTTTTTTCGCACAGGTACCAACCGGGGCGCGAGCATCCGCCGCCCGGCAGGCAGGATGTACCCGCCGCGCAGGATTGGCCGTCGTCGCATAGAGAGGGCAGACCTTCAATTGCGGTATTCGGGTCAAACTCAGGTGAGCTGCGTTCGCATTCGCCGCGCGCGTTGCAGAACGTCCCGCCCGGGCAATCAAGGCGCGAGGTGCATTTATTGGCCCCTGCAGGGGCGCAGCGGGTGCCCCCGGCCACGCAGCGTTCGAACGGTCCGCAGGTACGCCCGCCGCCACAATAGGTGCCGCCCAGCGGGATGCAGTGGCCGTCAAAGCTGCATCTTTGCCCGCCCGAACAACACCGGGTGCCGCATTGGAACTGGCCGGGGCGGCATTGACCGTTGCGGTCGAACAATTGTGCAAAGGCCGGGCCGCTGAGCGGAATCAGCAGCAGGGAAATCAAAAGGAATCGCGACAGAACCAACATGAATGCCGCAATGGTCGGTGCGACGGGTCGCCCAATCAAGGTCTATTCGCTTTCCCTCGATCAAAAGCTGGTTAGATTGAGGGGTATGGAATCGGCTTTGGATTATCAAACTGCGCGGGCACTGCTGGACTGGCAGATCGAACTGGGCGCAACGGATGCGATAGGTGATGCGCCGGTGGATCGCTATGCGCTGCCTGATACTGCGCCTAAGGCAAGGAAACCTGCTACGGTGCAGGCCGCGCCCGAAAAGCCGAAAAAGGTGGATCCTGTCGCGGTGGCAAAGGCCACCGCCCAAAGTGCCGGGTCGCTGGACCAATTGCGGGACATGATGGATGGGTTCGAGCATTGCGAGTTGAAACGCGGTGCGCGGCAGCTGGTGTTTGCCGACGGCACGCCGGGTGCGCGGGTGATGATCATCGGCGAGGCTCCGGGCCGCGAGGAAGACCGCGAGGGCAAGCCATTCGTGGGCCGTGCCGGACAATTGCTTGACCGGATGCTTGGGGCGATTGATCTGGATCGCAGCCAGAATGTCTATATCACCAATGTCCTGCCGTGGCGGCCGCCTCAGAATCGAGACCCAAAACCCGAAGAGATCGGGATGATGAAACCGTTTCTCGAACGCCACGTGGCGCTGGCCAAGCCCAAGGTTTTGGTGATCATGGGCAATATCAGTTGTCAGGCGGTTCTGGGTAAACGCGGTATCACAAGGCTGCGCGGGCAGTGGACTCAGGCGTTGGACCTGCCGGTTATCCCGATGTTCCACCCCGCCTACCTGCTGCGCCAGCCGCAGATGAAGCGGCAAGCCTGGGCGGATCTGCTGGAACTCAAGGCCCGGCTGGAGGAGAAATGATGCGCATTCTGGCCTTTTCCGACCTGCATATGGCCCGCAATCGCGCGGCCGAGGTCGTAAAGGCCAGCGCCGAGGCCGATCTGGTGATCGGGGCCGGAGATTTCTGCAACATGCGGCAGGGGCTGGAGGAAGCAATGGCGATGCTGTCCGGCATCACGGCGCCGTTTGTCATGGTGCCCGGCAATGCGGAAAGCGCGCAGGAATTGACCGAGGCCGCGCCCGAGGGGGGCCATGTCCTGCACGGCACCGGCATGACTCTGGACGGTCTGCGCCTGTTCGGGCTGGGCTACGGCGTGCCGGTCACGCCTTTTGGCCACTGGTCCTGCGACCTGACTGATGCCGAGGCCGCCGAGTTGCTGGACCGCTGCGACGGCGCCGACATTCTGATCGCGCATTCTCCGCCCAAGGGGTATGGCGATGTCACGTCAATGGGCGATACGGTTGGCTCGGTCGCCGTACGTGACGCGGTGGAACGGTTGCAGCCGCAATACGCGCTTTGCGGCCATATCCATGACAGCTGGGGCTATCGCGGCACCATCGGCCGCACGCAGGTCGCCAATCTTGGCCCCCGCGTAAACTGGTTTGAGGTCACCTCATGATCGAAACGGTCACTCTGCTGGCTTTCATTCCGGCAGCTTTGGCGCTGAATTTCACCCCCGGTGCAGACATGTTGTTTTGCTTTGGGCAAGGTTTGCGGTCAGGTGCCAAACCGGCTTTCGCTGCAAGCGCGGGAATTTCCCTCGGATCGATGGTTCATGTATTTGTAGCGGGGCTTGGGTTGGGGGCCGCCGTAGCGACGATGCCATGGCTGTTCGATGTAATCCGCTGGATGGGGGTGGCTTATCTGCTGTATTTGGCATGGGGCGCGATCCGGAACGGGGCGGTGTCCGCCGATGCGCCTGCAAAGCCCACAAGCCACGCCTTTCGCGACGGGTTGGTGGTGAACCTGACCAATCCCAAGGTCATCCTGTTCGTTTTGGCCTTTATCCCGCAATTCGTGAATCCCGCCATAGGGCCGATCCTGCCGCAATTCCTGATCTTCGGCTTGATCATCGCGCTGGGCGGGTTTGTTGTGAATGGGCTGGTGGGTGTTTTTGCCGGTGGCGCGGGCAAGGTTCTGATCTCGAACCCAAGCGCCTTTCATATCATCGGCTGGGTGACGGGGGGGATTTTCACCGCCCTTGCGGTCCGGCTTGCCATCATGGAAAGGGCCTGACGCCAAATGTCGCGCATTGATGAAAGCATGGAGTTCATTCCGGTTCGGATCGCCGTTCTGACCGTCTCGGACACACGGTCGCTGGACGAGGACCGCTCGGGTCAGACGCTGGTCGACCGGATCGAGCGCGCGGGCCATTCGGTGGCCGACCGCAAGATCATCCGGGATGAGCGCGGTGAGATCGCGGCCCAGTTGCGGCTGTGGGTTGGTGACCCTGAGATTGACGTGGTGATCTCGACCGGGGGCACCGGTCTGACGGGCCGCGACGTGACGGTCGAGGCGCATCGCGACGTCTATGAGAAGGAGATTGAGGCGTTCGGCACCGTTTTCACCATTATTTCAATGGAAAAGATAGGAACATCCGCCGTGCAATCCCGCGCCACGGGCGGCGTGGCTGGCGGTACCTACCTGTTCGCATTGCCCGGCAGTCCCGGTGCTTGCAAGGATGCCTGGGACGGGATTCTGGAAAAACAGTTTGACTACCGTCATCGCCCCTGCAATTTCGTGGAAATAATGCCCAGATTGGACGAACATCTGCGACGGAAGTAGACTGGTTGCACGTTTAATTGTTCGTAACCGCTTTGTGGCTTGGCATTTTTCTGTGCCCGGCTACCTTTTGCACGTGGCAGCCTGATGCGACCGGGGTGGGTGATTGATGCGATTTCTGAGGCAAAGCCTTGTTGGTGTCTTTCTGGCGTTTCTGACGCTGGCCCTGCTGTTTGTTGCCGCGCAACTGATAACCGGCGCGGTGCAGGATGCGCTTAATCGCGACAGTGAACCGCCTGAAGCGCGCGAACGCATCTTTGCCGTCAGCGTGCGGCCAGCGGAACTTGAAACCGTCACCCCCTATCTCGAAGCCTTCGGCGAAGTGCAAAGCCGCCGCCGTCTGGAATTGCGCGCGGCGCTTGGCGGGCGTGTGGTATCTCTGGCCGAAGATTTCGAGGACGGCGGCGTTGTCACCGCGGGTGAGGTTCTGGTGGAACTGGACCCTGCTGATGCACAGTCGGCGCTGGATCGCGCCAAATCCGACCTGCTGGATGCCCAATTCGAGGAACGCGACGCCGAACGCTCTTTGCTGTTGGCGCAGGACGAGTTGAACTCGGCCGAGGCTCAGGCGGATCTGCGCGGACGTGCCTTGCAGCGCCAGAAAGACCTGCAGGGTCGCGGGGTCGGCACGCCTGCGGCCGTGGAAGAGGCGGAACTGGCCGAGGCTGCGGCACAGCAATCGGTTCTGGCGCGCCGCATATCGCTGGCGCAGGCGGAATCGCGGGTCGATCAGGCGACCACCTTGCTGGCCCGTACCCGCATCGCGCTTGAAGCCGCCGAACGCGATCTGGACGACATGACCGTTCGCGCGCGGTTTGCAGGTACGTTGACCGATGTGACCCTGGTCGAAGGGCGGCTGGTTTCGGCCAATGAAAAGCTGGCCGAACTGGTTGATCCAACCGCGCTTGAGGTGGCGTTTCGCGTCTCGACTGCGCAATACGTGCGTCTGCTGGATACCGAGGGCGATCTGATCGATGCGCCGGTCACCGTATCGCTGGATGTAACCGGCACCGATCTGATGGCCCATGGTCGCATCAGCCGTGACAGCGGTTCGGCGGGCGAAGGGCAAACCGGACGGCTGATCTATGCAAGGCTGGAGGACGCACCGGGGTTCAAGCCCGGCGATTTCGTCACGGTCACGGTCGAGGAACAGCCTTTGGACAACGTGGTGCGCCTGCCCTCATCGGTTCTGGATTCGGCGGGCACGGTGCTGGTGCTGGGCCCCGATGACCGGCTCGAGGCGCTGCCGGTACAATTGATCCGCCGTCAGGGCGATGAGGTGCTGCTGCGCGGCCAGGGACTGGTCGGGCGCGAAGTTGTTATAGGTCGAACTCCGCTGCTGGGCGGCGGGGTTCGTGTACGTCCGCTGCGGGATGAGGCCAATGCCGGAGTCGATCCGGGCATGGTCGAGCTTTCCGACGAACTCCGCGCCCAACTGGTGGCGCAGGTCGAGGCCAGCGATCAGATGTCGAATGAGGCCAAAGCCAGCGCCCTGAGCCAGCTCAGCGCGCCCAAGGTTCCGGCATCTCTGGTGCGCAGCATCGAGAACCGGGCAGGGGGCTAGGCGCCATGATGCGCGAAATCCCCGGTACGGCGGGCGGTATCCTCAGCTATTTCACCCGCCACCGGACGGTAGCCAACCTGCTGTTGCTGGTGATGCTGGTTCTTGGCGCTGCAGCGATCCCGGCGATGCGGGCGCAGTTTTTCCCGGACGTGATCCTCGAACGTGTGGACGTGGATATCGACTGGGAAGGCGCTGGCCCCGAGGATGTGGATAACGGCATCGTTCAGTTGCTTGAACCGGCCCTATTGGCGGTCGAAGGGGTGGCCAGCACGAGCTCGACCTCGCGCGAGGGGCGGGCCAATATCCGGCTGGAGTTCGAGCCCAACTGGGACATGTCGCGCGCCGTGGATGAGGTTCGGACCGCCGTCGATGGGGTGACTAACCTGCCCGATGATGCCGAGGAACCCTCGATCAAGCGCGGGGCGTGGCGGGATCGGGTCACGGATGTGGTGGTTACCGGCCCGGTCGATCCGGACCAGCTGGCCAAGTTCACCGACGAAATGATCAACCGCCTGTTTGCGGTCGGCGTGACCCGCACGACAATTCGTGGCATCGCCGCGCCCCGCGTGGTCGTCGAAGTGCCGACGGCGCAGCTGATTGCCAATGACGTCACCCTCTCGGAAATCGCACAGGCCATTGCGGCTGAGGCGATGGCCAACCCGGCGGGCGATGTTACCGGGGCCAATGCCCGAATCCGTACCGGCACCGAAAAGCGCACCCCCGAAGAGATCGAGGGCATCGCGCTGCGCAACTTTGCCGACGGGTCCAAGCTATTTGTGGGCGATGTGGCTGAAATCCGGGTTGAAGGCGTCAACCGCGTTCGCAGTTACTTTGTTGGTGAAAACCCGGCCATGTCGGTGCGGGTTGACCGGTCTAATCTGGGTGATGCCATCAAGATCCAGCACACGGTCGAGGACGTGGTGGCCGAGTTGCAGGCCATCCTGCCCGAAGGCGTGACCATTGAGCTGATCCGCACCCGTGCACAGGCTATCACCGAACGACTGGATATTCTGGTCGACAACGGATTGGTGGGTCTGGGCCTTGTGGTTTGCTTGCTGTTCCTGTTCCTGAACGCGCGTATTGCCTTCTGGGTCGCGGCGGGTATTCCGGTGGCGATGTCTGCGGCGATTGCCTTCATGTATATCGGCGGGCTGTCGATCAACATGATCTCGCTGTTCGGGCTGATCATCACGCTGGGTATCGTGGTTGATGACGCCATCGTTGTGGGCGAACACGCTGATTTTCGCGCGCGACGGTTGGGCGAGGCCCCCGTGGTGGCCGCTGAACGTGCAGCGCGGCGCATGGCGATGCCGGTCTTTGCCGCCACCCTGACCACCGTCATCGCGTTCTTCGGCCTGACTGCCATCGGTGGCCGGTTCGGAGAGTTGATCGGCGACATCCCCTTTACCGTTATCGCGGTGCTGATTGCCTCGCTGATCGAATGCTTCCTGATCCTGCCGAACCACATGGCCCATGCGATTGCACATTCGGCCAAGCAACACTGGTATGACTGGCCCAACCGCGTGGTTAATCGCGGCTTCCGTTGGGTGCGCGATCACCTGTTCCGGCCGCTGATTGCCTGGGTCGTCTGGGCGCGTTACGTGGTTGTGGCGGCGATGGTGGTGATCCTGGCCAGCCAGCTTGCCCTGTTCATCAAGGGTGACGTGAACTGGCGGTTCTTCAACGCGCCCGAGCGCGGCTCGGTTACCGGCAATTTTATCATGGTCGAGGGGGCCACCCGCGAAGATACGCTGGAAATGATGCACCAGATGCAGCGCGCCACCGAAGATCTGGGTAAGATTTACGAAGAGCGTCACGGGCGCAATCCCATCGACTATATTCTGGCCGAGGTCGGAGGAAATGCCGGGTGGTTCAACCTGAGTGCTGCGGATGGCAAGGACCGGGACCTGCTGGGCGGGATTTCGATCGAACTGATCGATTCGGACCTACGCCCCTATTCCAGCTTTGAGTTCGTGGGCGAGCTACAGGACTTTGTGCCGCGCCATCCCAAGGTCGAGCTTCTGACCTTCCGTGGCTGGCGCTCCGGCCCGGGCGGGGATGCGATTGATGTGCAGTTCTATGGGGCTGCTGTGAACACGCTCAAGGCGGCGTCCGAGGACCTGCAGGCGGAGTTGTCGAAATACCCCGAGGTTTCGGCGCTGGAAGACAATCTGGCCTATGACAAGGAAGACTTCATTCTGGACCTGACCGCCAAGGGGCAGGCGCTGGGCTTCCGCATCGAAACGCTGGGTCGCGTGCTGCGCGACCGGTTGAACGGGATCGAGGCCGCAACCTTCCCCGACGGCCCGCGCAGCGCCGAGATCCGCGTGGAACTGCCCGAGGGCGAGCTGACTGCTGATTTCCTGGAACGCACGCTGATGCGCACGCCGGACGGGGTTTACGTGCCGCTGGCCGATATCGTCTCGGTCGAGCGCAAGTCGGGCTTTTCATCCGTGCGGCGCGAAAACGGCCTGCGGGTGATTTCGGTGATTGGCGATATTTCCGAGGATGATCCGACCCGCGCGGCGGAAATCGCCCGTGCCCTGAGCGAAGAGATCCTGCCCAACATCGCAGCCGAACGGCAGGTCGAATGGCAGATGGCAGGCCTGAGTGAGCAGGAGGATGAATTCCTGACCGAGGCGCGCACTGGCCTTATTCTCTGTCTGACCGGGATTTATCTGGTGCTGGCCTGGGTCTTTGCCAGCTGGACACGGCCAGTGGTGGTGATGGCGATTATCCCGTTCGGATTGGTGGGCGCGATCTGGGGGCATTACATCTGGGACGTGCCGCTGAGCATGTTCACCGTAATCGGCCTGTTGGGGATGACCGGGATCATCATCAACGACTCGATTGTTCTGGTGACAACCATCGACGCCTATCAGCAGGACCGCGGTCTGGTACCGTCGATTGTCGAGGGCACGGCGGACCGGTTGCGCCCGGTGATGCTGACGACACTGACCACGGTTCTGGGGCTGACGCCGCTGCTTTATGAAGGTTCGCAGCAGGCGCAATTCCTCAAGCCCTCGGTGATCACGCTGGTCTATGGGCTGGGATTCGGGATGTTGTTAGTGCTGCTTCTGGTGCCCGCGTTGTTGGCCATTCTGAACGACCTGTCGCGCCCGATGACTGCAATGCGCCGGGCGCTGCGAGCACCGGACCGGATCGTGCAGGGCGCGGTGACAGCCACCGGGCTGGCACTGCTTGTCTGGTTCGGTTTGACAATGGTCTGGCCAGCGGTCGCGGGTGCTCCTGTTGGGTTTCTTTCGGGCCTCTACCCAGGAGACGAAGGCATTGCCGCCCTGCAAATGGGGCTGGGGGCTTTCGTCGCCGGTGCCGTGCCGATCCTTGTCCTGAGCGTCGTATTATCGGGGCTGCTCTACGTGCGCCTCAGGGGACGGGTGGCTTAAGACCGAAGCAGAGCGGTTTCCAGCAGATTTGTGACGCGGTCGCTCATCGGCAGATCGCCCCGTCGTATCTGATCGATCGGAAACCAGCGGGCGTCCAGTGCATCATCCCCGGCCAGCGGCCTGCCCGAACGATACTGACAGGCGACCCCGACCAACAGGTAATGCGACAGCACCAAGCCCTGCGCGTCGTGGCGCAACAGGTCCAGATTGTCGAGGTAGTGCAGCGGCTCGGCCATGATTGAGGTTTCCTCGTGCAGTTCCCGCTGCGCGGCTTGCATAACAGTCTCGCCCCATTCCACGTGCCCGCCGGGAAACCCCCAGAGCCCGACATCGGGTTGCTTGCTGCGCCGCACCAGCAGCACGCGTGCCTCATGCATAACAACGGCCAGAGCACCGATCTTTGGAGTTTTTTCCATGGTTCAGCCCGCGCTGCAGCCCTGAATGTCCACCGCGTGATTGGTCCCCAGAACCGTGATCCGAATCTCGGATCGGTCCAGCGCAAAGGGTCCGCCCGAGGCGCTGATCACCTCGGATGTGGCCACCAGAGTATCGCCCTGCCGCTTGGTTTCAGGCTGCGAGGCCCAGAGTGCCGGATTGCCCGGTTCGATCACGGCAATCTCGCGTCCTCCGGCCGAGGGCATTTTTACGCGGGCTTCGATCTGCATCCCGTCCGAGGTTGGGGTCAGATGACAACTGGCGGCGGTCACGCGTGCCTCTTTCGCGGAGTAGGGGCGCTGGGCCAGTGCAGCAGCGATGGCCGGGTTGCGCTTGGCGTCGGCGTTCAGGGTGTGATCGAAATCCAGCCGCTCGGGGATGCAGACATCCTTGCAGATGCCAAGATCCATGTCGCCGCGCAGCCGAACGGGCTTGGTGGGATCCCGAGGGGTAATCTCGACCGGCAGCACCAGTTGGTCGGCGTAACCTATGGATTGCAGGCCGTTTTGCACGAACACCTCGGGCGCGGGCCAGGTGATCGACACATCGCCTACATTCCGCGAGCCGCGCCAGTCAAACTGCGGCGGGATACCGGCATCGCCAGGTGCGCGCCAATAGGTCTTCCAGCCGTCCTTCAGTGTCAGCCGCAACGCGCCAAGATAAGTGCCGTTGGCGGTGCGCCCGCCATCCAGCACGTCCAGTTGCACAACCCCGTCCACTTCCTGTGCTTGCGCAGGAACGGTCATGGCGAAACAGGTCGTCAGGGCGACTGCGGTCGATTTCAGATAACGCTTCATACCCAATAAATGCGCGGTCCGGTCCGGGATTCCAAGTCACGTTCCGGTCACTCGGATGAAATCTGGCGAAATGTGGCCTCATCCCTTGCCAATACCCATGCGCCGGGGCCATTGTTGAAAGGCACGAAGCAAGAGATGTAAATCCATGGACCTGACCGGAAAACTGTTGATTGCGATGCCTGGCATGGGTGATCCGCGCTTCGATCATTCGGTAGTTTACGTTTGTAGCCATGGCGAAGACGGGGCGATGGGTCTGATCATCAACAAACCCTCGGACTTGCGGATCAAAGCTTTGCTGGAGCAATTGAATATCGCCTGCCGAATTCCGATTGTGGGCGAGCGTCTGGTGCATTTCGGAGGCCCCGTCGAGATGTCGCGCGGTTTTGTTCTGCATAGCTCGGATTACGAGGCCAACCTGCATTCGATGCAGATTTCGGACGATTTCAGCATGACCGCGACGTTGGATGTGCTTGAGGACCTCGCCTCGGGCCGTGGGCCTCTGAATTCGACCCTGGCGTTGGGGTATTCCGGCTGGGGTCCCGGCCAGTTGGAGGATGAAATTGCCATGAATGGCTGGCTGACCACCGAAGCAACCTCGAAACTGGTGTTCGATGTGCCCGATGATGAGAAATGGGGGGCCGCTTTGGCGACGCTGGGCGTTGACCCGCTGACCCTGTCGGCCAGCGCCGGGCGCGCCTGATCAGCTGTCGCGCGGCGCGGCAGCGCGGCGCAGGCGGTCGTTGATGGCGGCGCCCAGACCCTGATCTGGGATCGGTGACACCGCAATCGGGCGGCCCGTGGCGTTCAGCTTATGCAAGGCCGAGAACAGGTTGGCGGCGGCTTCGGTCAAGCTGCCCTTTTCCGACAGGTTTAGATCGCAAGAAACAGGGCCGAACCCCAGCAACACCTCATCGCCCCGCGGGTTTATTGCATTCAACCGCACCGGAGCGTCCGGTGCGTAGTGTGACTGCAACTGGCCTGGCGCGGTCAGCAGGTCTCCGGCCTGATGGATGTGTAGGCGCGCATTCAAAACGGATTCGACCTGTTCCAACGCGACGCCACCCGGGCGCAGCAGCGAAGGCTCTCCGGCCAGTCCGACAATGGTGGATTCCAGCCCAACGCCGCAGGGACCGTCATCCAGAATCGCCGCAATGCGCCCGTCCAGACCGGCGCGCACGTGATCGGCGGTTGTAGGGCTGATCTGGCCCGAAGGGTTGGCCGAAGGGGCCGCGACCGGCCCGTCAAACGCCGCCAGCAAGGCCCGCGCCGTTCCATGAGCGGGTACACGTACCGCCAGCGTGTCCAACCCCGCGGTGACCAGCGGAGAAATCCTTTGCCCGTCGCGCAGCGGCAGGACCACCGTCAGTGGTCCGGGCCAGTAGGCTGCGGCCAGGGCTTCGGCCCGGTCCGACCATTCGACGTACCGCTGCGCCGCCTCAACCGATGCCACGTGCGCGATCAGGGGGTTGAAGCTGGGCCGTCCCTTGGCCGCGTAGATGCTGGCGACGGCTTCGCCATTGCGGGCGTCGCCGCCCAGCCCATAAACGGTCTCGGTGGCGAAGGCGACCAACAGGCCCTGCCGCAGCAGGTCCGCTGCTTGTGCGATTCCGCCGGGATCGGCGGACAATTCCAATGTGCCGTTAGGGATCATGTCTGGTGACGCCGCGTTTTGATTGCTTGTACCATCTGGCTGGCTAGGTAATCGAATAGATCAAGGATGCATAAAGGTGGGCATTGCAATTTCCAACCCCACCCGCGAAAAACCATTTAGTTAACCCTGAGGGAACTCATGCCATACCGCGCGCCCATTTCCGACTATGAACTGCTTTTCCGCCACGTGGTCGGATTCGATCAGATTGCCGCGACCGAGAAGTTCTCGGAAGCCAGCGAGGATGTCGTCGGTGCTATCCTGACCGAGGCCGGCAAGATGTGCGAAGAGGTGATGGCCCCGCTGCAGCGCCCCGGCGATCTGGAGCCGGCGCGGCTTGAAAACGGTGTGCTGCGGACCTCGCCCGGCTATGCCGACGGCTGGAAAGCGATTGCCGAAGGTGGCTGGATCGGGATGAGCGGTGATCCCGAATATGGCGGTATGGGCCTGCCGATGACCCTGACCACGGCGGTGAACGAGATGATGTCGGCCGCCTGCCTGTCGCTGCAACTGGCTCCGCTGATGACCCAGGGTCAGATCGAAGCGTTGGAGCATCACGCTAGCGGCGAGATCAAGGCGCTGTACCTGCCCAAGATGATGTCGGGCGAATGGGCTGGCACCATGAACCTGACCGAGGCGCAGGCCGGGTCGGATGTGGGGGCTTTGTCTTCGAAGGCCGAGGCCAATAGCGACGGCACTTTTTCGGTAACAGGGCAGAAAATTTTCATCTCGTGGGGCGATAACGACTTCACTGAGAATGTGTGCCATCTGGTGCTGGCGCGTCTGCCAGACGGTGTGCCGGGAACCAAAGGGATTTCGCTGTTCTTGGTGCCCAAGTACCTGCCTGACGAAAACGGCAATCCTGGCGTGGCCAATGACCTGAAGGTCGTTTCGGTCGAACACAAGATGGGACTGCACGGCTCGCCCACTTGCGTGATGCAGTATGACGGTGCCAAGGGCTGGCTTGTGGGCAAGGAACATGGCGGCATGGCCGCGATGTTCACCATGATGAACAACGCCCGTCTTGGTGTTGGCGGTCAGGGCGTGGGTGCCGCCGAAGGGGCCTATCAGCACGCGCTGGCCTATGCGTTGGAGCGCAAGCAGGGCAAGACGCCCTCGGGCACGATTATCGACCATGCGGATGTGCGTCGGATGCTGGTGAGCATGCGCGCCGATACCTTTGCTGCGCGGGCGATCATGCTGTCCAATGCGGCCGCGATTGACATGGCCGCAGCCACCGGCGATGCCGAGTGGAGCGCGCGGGCCGCATTGCTGACTCCGATCTGCAAGGCGTTCGGCACCGAGACCGGGATGCGTGTGTCCGAGACCGGCGTGCAGGTGCATGGCGGCATGGGCTTTATCGAAGAAACCGGTGCGGCGCAGTACTACCGCGATGTTCGCGTCACCGCGATCTACGAGGGCACCAATGGCATTCAGGCTATGGACCTTGTCGCACGCAAGATGATGGACGGCGGTGAGGCTGCCTCGCGCCTGCTGGATGAGATCGAGGATCACGCCGAAGAGGCTCGCGCCACTATGCCCAATCTGGCCGGGCCCGTCTGGGAGGCCACCGAAAGCCTGCGCGAAACCACCGAGTGGCTCGTGGCGCAGTCCGACATGAAGACCCGCTTTGCCGGGGCCGTGCCCTATATGCACGCCTTCGCCCGGGTTCTGGGCGCGCATTACCACCTCAAGGCCGCATTGGCTGAACCCAATGGTCCGCGCTTCAAACTGGCGCGATACTACATCAACGCGCTGCTGCCGGAATATGCCGGTCTGCTGGCGCAGGCTCAGAACGGGGCCGGGGATCTTTACACTCTCAGCGCCGAGGAATTGGCAGTATAATGGACGGGGACACTCCTTTGGCGATCCGATACCCTTGGCCCGAGCCTCCGGCTTTGGGAGAGGTGGTCGAGGTCGCCGTGGGCGTGTTGTGGATGCGCCTGCCGCTGCCCATGGCGCTGGACCACGTCAACATCTATGCGCTGGATGATGGCGATGGCTGGACGGTGATCGACACCGGGATTTCCTCGAACAAGACCCGCCGGGTCTGGGAAACACTCATGGCCGGACCGCTGGGTGGCAAGCCGGTGACCCGTGTGGTGGTCACGCATCATCACCCAGATCATGTCGGCAATGCAGGCTGGTTCCAATCCGAGCAGGGCGCTGAACTGGTCACAACCCGCACTGCCTGGCTGTTCGCGCGGATGCTGCAGCTGGATGTGCAGGAAACCTGGCCGCAAGAAACTCTGGACTATTATCGCAGTGCCGGGATGGACGCCGACTTTCTGGCTAAACGCATGACCGAGCGCCCGTTCAACTTCTGCGACACCGTCTACCCGATGCCGCTGGGCTATACCCGTATCAAGCAGGGTAGCGTCATCCGTATGGGCGGGCGCGACTGGGACGTGCACATAGGCAATGGCCACGCGCCCGAGCACGCCACCTTCTGGAGCCGCGATGACAATCTTGTGATCACCGGCGATCAGATACTCAGCTCAATCAGCCCCAATCTGGGCGTTTATGTCACTGAACCGATGGCCGACCCGGTGGCCGAATGGCTTGAGGCTTGCGAGCGGCTGCAGGGCCTCTCGCGGCCCGATCATCTGGCGCTGGGCGGGCACAAGCTGCCCTTTACCGGCCTGCCGCTGCGGATGCGGCAGCTGATCGACAATCACCACGGCGCGTTGGACCGATTGCAGGGCTACCTGAATACACCGAAAACCGCCGCCGAGTGCTTTGTCCCCCTGTTCAAACGTCAGATTGGCGAGGGCGAGTATGGGCTTGCGCTGGTTGAGGCGGTTGCACATCTGAACCATCTTTACCACATTGGAACCGTGACCCGAACGCGGCGCGCGGACGGGGCCTGGGAGTTTCAGCGCAAAGGGTAATGGCATGCAGGACCAGATCGAAACATCGGCCGAGGCGGCAGAAGCGGCGGCTTTGCCCCGATGCTACGAAGTTCATGCCAACCCGGATGCGAAATCCGGCGCCAAGGACCTTCCCGGCCAGCTGCAAAAACCCGTCGCCACCAAAAGCCCGGCGCAGTGGGCCTATGAGCGGCTGATCCTCTATATCCAGAATTTCGAGCAGACTCTGGATGGCGATCAAGAAGTCGCCATGGGCTTTACCGGCGGCGATGCGGGGGTGATGCGGATCGAGGGCATGGGTTATTTCGATCCCGATATCATCACCTTCTATGGCTCGGATGCGACCGGGGCGCGAACCCAGCTTGTGCAGCATGTCAGCCAGTTGAACGTGATGCTGCGGGCCTTGCCCAAATCGGTCGAAGACAAGCCCGCCAACCGCATCGGCTTTCGGTTGGCAAAGGATCTGGAAGAAAGCTGACCGCCTGACTTGCAATTCACGTCTGCGCAGCCTTGAATGAGTGCACCATTCAAGGGGGTGACGCGTGTCCGATTTCTCAGCCGTTACAAGTGCCTACAAAGGCGCATGGGCGCGCCGTCGCGTCTTTGTGCCGATCTATATTGCCGTGCGCCTGTTACTGGTCGCTCTGATCGCGCCGGGCGTGGCCATCACCGTCAATCTGGCCGTGTCGCTTTCGAACCAGACTGCGCTGACGGATCAGGCCATCGCTGCCTTCATCCTGTCTCCCGTCGGTTTTGTCGCGGCGATTGTCGTGCTGAGCCTGTTTCTGTTGGCCGAGGTGTTTGTGTTCTCGGTCATGACCGGATCGCTGCGGATGGGCGAGTCTGACCCGTGGCGTGCGGGCAGTTCCGCCATCGGCCTGATCCTGTCGCGGCTACCAGCGCTGTTCGGTTTTGCGGTGCGCTTTGTATTGCGGGTTCTGGTTCTGATCCTGCCCTTTGCTGCCTTTTCCGCCGTGATCGCGTGGTGGACGCTGACCGAATATGACATCAACTACTACCTGACGTTCCACCCGCCCTCCTTCTGGATTACGGTGGTTCTGATCGGGGCCGTGGTCCTGGTCATGGCTTGGGTGCTGATCCGCCGGTTGTCGGCGTGGGCGCTGGGCTTGCATCTGGTCCTTTTCGAAGGGGTTCACCCGGCCCATGCGTTCAACGTCAGCGCCACCCGGATGGAGGGCAAGCGCGGTCGCCTCAAGATCGAGCTGGCGATTTGGTTGATCCTGCGGGTGATCATCGCGGGTCTGATCGCCTGGGCGGCGGGGCTGCTTTTTGCCATCGTGCCGCTGCAGGGGGCCGGCCATCTGCGTTTGGCGCTGATCTACAGCCTGGTGGTGGCTGGTATCTGGTCTTTGGCAGGCCTTGTGCTGGCGGCAACGGCTTTGGGTGCGCTGGCGGTGCTGCTGGACGGGTTCTTTGAGATCAGGACCGAAGAGCCGCCGCATCCCGAACCGGGTCGCCTGCGTATCCCATTGTTCGCCGTTTTGGGTGCTGCAGCGGCTGCCGTTCTGATCGGATTGTGGTTTGGGCAACACTTGCTGGAACGCATACAGGCCCCGGACCGGGCTGAGGTGATCGGCCACCGTGGTGCTGCCGCCCTGCGGCCCGAGAACACCATGGCTTCGGTGCTGAAGGCGATCGAGGATGGGGCGGACTGGGTTGAAATCGACGTGCAGGAATCTGCGGATGACATGGTCATCGTCGCCCATGACAGTGACTTCATGAAACTGGCGGGTGTGAACCTCAAGGTTTGGGATGCGACGATGGAGGACATCGCCCAGATCGATATCGGTAGTTGGTTCGGCCCAGAATACGCTGAGGAACGCACCCCGACCCTGCGTGAGGTTCTGGAAGCTGCCAAGGGCAAGTCCAAGGTCATCATCGAGTTGAAGTACTATGGCCACGACGTCGATCTGGAAAACCGCGTGGCGGCGATTGTCGAAGAGCTGGAGATGCAGGACGACATCGCCACCATGTCTCTGAAATACCCTGCGGTGCAGAAGATGAAGAAGTTGCGCCCGGATTGGCGAGCCGGGGTCTTGGCAGCAACGGCAGTGGGCGATCTGACCGGGCTGGAAGGTGACTTCATCGCCGTCAACGCCGCGATGGCGACGCCGGGGCTGGTACGCTCGGCCCATGCGGCGGGCAAGGATATCTATGTCTGGACGGTGAACGACCCGTTGCAAATGTCAGCTATGGCCTCGATGGGTGTGGACGGGCTGATCACCGACCGCCCCGCGATGGCCAACGAGGTTCTGCGGGTGCGCGCCGAAATGGGCCCGGCCGAGCGGCTGCTGCTGTGGTTGGCAACCACCTTCGGCATGTCCGTCGACACAAAAGCGATGCGCGATGATAGCCCGTAATCTGGGCGTGGCCCTCGCGCTGATGGCGTCCACCGCTACGGCGCAGGACTTCATGCGCAACATCGAGTTGCCGGCCCACCGTGCCCTGATCGCACAGCGCGGGGACACGGAACCAACGCCGTTCGAAACCGATGGCTGTTCCGGTGGCCTGTCGGCTAGTTGGCGCTTTGTGGCCGAGACATTTCCCAAATTCCGCGCCCTCTACGAGGAACACCCTCCGTGGGAATACTGCTGCGTGACCCATGACCGCGCCTATCACAATGCGGGTGACGCGACGCAGGCCGAGGGCAGCTATGACGCGCGCCTGTCAGCGGATGATGCGCTGCGTGCCTGCGTCAAACAGCATGGAGAAGATAACGCCGACGCCTATGCTGAACGGTATGACATGACACCCGACCAGATTCGCACGGCGCATTCCATCACGGCCGAAGCAATGCATGCGGCGGTGCGGTTGGGCGGTGGGCCCTGTTCCGGCCTGCCTTGGCGCTGGGGTTTCGGATATCCAGGCTGTTCTGTGTTCCTGCCTACGCCCCCTGCGCGCGAATGACGTGGTGACAGGCCTCGGATTTTCGATTATCCAACGTCTTAAACACGCGAACTGGGAATCTCTGAACAATGGCTGAATACAAGCACGGCGAAATGGACATCAAAGTCCAAGAAAAAACCTTCCACGGCTTTATCAAGGCCACCACATGGTGCGTGGTTGCCATCATTTTCCTCTGCCTGTTCCTGGCGGTTTTCGCCTCTTAATTCGGAACGGGGTTCACCGTGATCAGGATTTTGCTTGCCTGCCTTTTGGCAGCAACCGTTGCTGGCTGCACCGGTTCGCAGCGCCCACAGGCAGATCAGTCGGAAGTCGTGGCACGGTCCTACCGTGACCCCGGACCTTCTACGCTGACCCTTTATACGATGATCAACACCCGGACCGGTTCGGGTGCACATACCTCATTGATGATTAGCGGCAGTGAGAGAGTGATCTTTGACCCCGCAGGTTCGTTTCGTGCGGATGTGGTGCCGATAAAGAATGACGTGCTTTACGGTATCACTCCGAACGTCGAGCGCGCCTATCGCAGCAGCCACGCGCGCGAGACGCATTTTGCGCGGATTCAAACCATCGAGGTCACCCCGCAACAGGCCGAGATCGCCCTGCAACTGGCCAAGCAGATGGGGCCGGTGTCGAGCGCGTACTGCGCCAACTCGACAGCTCAGCTGTTGCAACAGGTGCCGGGTTTCGAACAGATCAGCACCACCTTCTACCCGGTCAAACTGTCCGAGCAATTTGGAGAGATCCCGGGGGTTGCCACCAGCGAATACCGTGAGAATGACGACGCCGATCTGCAAAAAGGTCTGGCGGCGAACAATGCTGTTCTGAACCAGCAGGACGCAGCCCTAACTCAATAGATACAGCAGCCCGTAGAGGGTTCCGGCGCCAGAGAATATGGCCGCCAGCACGTTCTTGGTAACCAGCCCGACAACCAAAGCGACCGCTGCCGCCGCCATGCGCGGCGCGTCCGGCTGTCCTTCGGTAGCGGTTGGCCACACCACCAGCGGCGCGATCAGCGCTGGCAGGATGGCCACGGCGGTGTAGCGCAGATGACGCAGCAGCCAGGGTGGCATCGGGCGGTCTCCGACCAGACCGATGAAGACAAATCGCAGGGCGTAGCTGCCCACTGCCAGACCTATGATAATGGTCCAGATTGTTACAGCATCGACTTGATTCATGTCCCGGTCTTTCGGCGTTCTGTGACCAGTTCAGCCTGTGCGCCTGCGATCATCCCGGCACACCCTGCGATCAAAAGGCCCAGATTGTACGGAAGGGCCACCGTCAGCAACGAAACGGCAATGGCAACTAACGCGGCGATCACATGGGGCAGGGTCCTCATCATTGGGCCGATCATGGCCAGAAAGGTAATTGGCAGGGCGAAGTCCAGCGCCCAGCTTTCGGGAATGCGCGTCCCCAGTACCGCGCCCAGATAAGTTGCCAGAATCCAAAGCGGTGTAATCGGAGTGACAGAACCCACGAAATAGGCCATGCGTTGGGGGACGGTCATCTTCGGCTCTTTCTCGAACTGCACGATTGAGCAGGCATAAGACTGATCGACCGTCAGGTAGGCCGCACAGGCCCTCTGCCATAGCGGTGCCGCCCCCAGAAAGGGCGTCAGCGAGGCCGAGTACATTGCCATTCGCAGGTTCACCGCCAGCGCCGAGATCAGAATGATGGCCGTGGGCGTCTGGTCCTGCAGCAATTGCAGGGCGGCGAATTGCGCTGCCCCCGCAAAGACGGTTGAAGTGAGCATCATGGTCTGCACGATATCCAGACCGGCCTCAGTTGCGAAAACGCCGAACAGGGTGCCGAAGGGGATTGCGACAAAGATGAACGGTGACCCGTCGCGAAAACCCTTCCAATAGTATGACTTGGATGTGGTGTCTGCCATGGCTAAATCCTATGGTGTTGCCCGCAGCACTAACGGTCTTGGGAAAGGGTTGCAATTGGCTACAGAACTGGATGCCTCGGACTACATCATCGCCCCCGACCCCGGCGCGGCCCGCCTGACCCGTGCGGTCGAAGGTGTGGACCAGAATGGCGAGATCAGCCGGATCTCGGTGGTCGAGGAGCGTCCGCTGACGATCTTCCTCAACTCGCAGGAGATCGTGACGGCAATGACCATCGGCGATTACCCGGAATATCTGGCGCTGGGGTTCCTGCGCAATCAGGGCATGTTGCTGGCCGATGACCAGATTACGCGGGTCGATTACGACGACGATCTGGAAACCGTAATCGTCCGCACGGCGCGTGAAACCTCGTACGAGGACAAGCTGAAGAAAAAGACCCGCACCAGCGGCTGCGCGGTCGGCACGGTGTTCGGCGATATGATGGAGGGGTTGGAGGATGTGCGCCTGCCACAGGTTCAGGTGCGCACCTCGTGGCTTTATGATCTGGCCGCCAAGATCAATCGGACGCCCTCGCTGTACCTTGAAGCGGGCGCAATTCACGGCACGGTCTTGTGCTGCGAGAATCGCCCCTTGGTCTATATGGAGGACGTGGGCCGCCACAACGCGGTCGACAAGATCGCCGGTTGGATGCTGTCCGAGGGCGAGGCGGCCGAGGACAAGATCCTCTACACCACCGGTCGTCTGACCTCGGAAATGGTGATCAAGACAGCGATGATGGGCATCCCGGTACTGGCGTCCCGCTCGGGCTTTACCGCCTGGGGCGTCGAGATCGCCCGCGAGGTCGGCCTGACCCTGATCGGCCGCATGCGCGGGCAGCGGTTCGTGTGCCTGTCCGGTGAGGACCGGCTGGTCCGCGATGTCGACCCGGCATCGGTGGCGGTCGAGGACAAGAAACATCGCAGGAAGAGCGCGGGATAATGCTCGTAGCTTATCTCCTCGTGTTCTTATTAATCGCGCTGATGTTTGTTGCATTCAGAAGCTACGAAAGAAGCAAACGAGCTGTCATTGAAGGAATGGCAAATCTCGATCAAGGCCACCTTGATAAACTGGGATGGACGCCGAGGGTTTTTATCAGCCCATGGGGTTTTCTCGGCTCTTTCAAACAGGGGTGGCAGTCTTGGGGACTGTTGGCGCAGCGACAGAACATCGCCCTTCAACGGGTTTTACTTCACGGTTTGCCCAGCTCTTTGGAGTTATCTGAAGAGACTCAAAAATCAGTGCGCAATTTCCGGCGTTACTTCTGTGCCTTACTTGTTATTGGTGCCGTGGTCGTTTTTCTGCCTGCCTATCTTCGCTTAAGCCGTGCTCTGGCCGAATTCACAGGAGTGCCCAAAGACACATGGTGCATTCTGTTCAGCCTCTGCATAGGTTTTTTGGTTTTTATTTCACTGGAGAAGTTCAAGAAATGGCCTGTAACTGAGGATACACCATGACCAAACCTTTAGGAGTGATCCTCGCAGGCGGTCTGGCCACCCGGATGGGTGGTGGCGACAAGGGCCTGTTGCAGATCGGTGGGCAGAGCCTGTTGTGCCATGTCATCGAACGTCTTGCCCCGCAAGTCGATGACCTTGCGCTGAACGCCAATGGTGATCCCGAACGGTTCGCGGATCTGAACCTGCCTATACTGCCGGACACGATTGAAGGGTTCGCAGGCCCTTTGGCGGGCGTTCTGGCCGGGCTCGACTGGGCGGCAGAGCACGGTGCGGAAAGTATCGTAACCGCAGCAGCAGACACGCCGTTTTTCCCGCGCGATCTGGTGGCGCGTCTGATGCATTCCGCCGAAGGACAAACCCATCCGCTGGTTCTGGCGACCACACCGCGCACCGGGGAGGAGGCGCTGAAATCCGGCGGTGGCAAACGCATCAACCGGCACCCGACATTCGGCCTCTGGCCCGTGGCACTGCGTGACGATCTGCGCGATGCACTGAACGACGGGCTACGCAAGGTCGTGCTGTGGACCGACAAACATGACGGGCGCGAGGCGCTGTTTTCGGCCGACCCGTTCGATCCCTTCTTCAACGTCAACACGCCCGCTGATCTGGCGCGGGCGGAAAAGCTGCTGGAGCAGGCATGAAAACATATGGCGTCACCGGATGGAAAAACGCGGGCAAAACCGGGCTGATGGAGCGTTTGGTGACCGAGATCACGGGGCGCGGTTTCTCGGTTTCGACCGTTAAACACGCCCATCACAGGGTCGATGTCGATCAGCCGGGCACCGACAGCTATCGCCACCGTACCGCCGGCGCGTCCGAGGTGCTGCTGGCCTCGGGCCAACGCATCGCCATCATGCAGGAGCTGCGCGGCGCACCTGAGCCGTCTCTGGCCGATCTGCTGGCGCGCTTGTCACCGGTTGATCTGGTGTTGATCGAAGGGTTCAAACGCGAAGCCCATCACAAGGTCGAAGCGTTTCGGGCCGAGGCCGGAAATCCGTTGATGGCACCGGAAAACGCAACTATTCGCGCCGTGGCCAGCGATACGCCGTTGACCGCGGACTGCCCTGTTTTCGATCTGGATGACACCGCTGCAATCGCTGATTTCATCCTGCAGGAGGTCGGATTATGACCAAACCGAACATCGCACCGCCGCCCCTGCGCAACGATTGTTTTGCGCTGCCCGCCGGTGTGAACTGGACCCCGGTAGACGACGCGCTGGGTCTGCTGCGCAAGCGGTTGACGGTGGTGAAGCGCGCCGAAACTCTGCCTTTGGAGCAGGCAACGGGGCATATTCTGGCCGAAGGTGTCATCGCCAAACGCTCAAACCCGCCGCTGCCGAATACGGCGGTGGACGGCTATGGTTTCTCCGGTGCCGCGCCCGAGGGGCCGCAGGTGATGCCCATGCATCCGGGGCGCGCAGCGGCGGGCATTCCGTTTGACGGCACGGTACCCGACGGCCATGCGCTGCGCGTGCTGACCGGCGCGGCCCTGCCTGCGGGTGTGGATACAGTCATTCTGGAGGAAGACGTAACCGTTCAAGAGGGCCACATCGCCTTTCACGGCCCTTTGAAATACGGCGCCAACACACGCTGCGCAGGCGAGGATGTGGCCGAGGGCGATCCGGTTTTGCCCGCCGGGCGCAGGTTAACACCCGCCGATCTGGCTTTGCTTTCCGCGACGGGTCTTGCCGAGGTGCCCGTCCGTGAAACGCTGCGGGTGGCCGTTTTGTCCACAGGGGACGAATTGATCGAACCGGGCGAACCCGCCGGTCCGGGCCAGATATTCGATGCCAACCGCCCGATGCTGTTGTCACTGATCGCCCGCATGAGGTTCCAGCCCGTGGATATGGGACGTGTTGAAGACGACCGCGATGCCCTGCGCGACCGCCTGAATCGGGCGGCAGTGCAGGCGGATGTGATCCTGACCAGCGGTGGTGCGTCGGCAGGGGATGAAGATCACGTCTCGGCCCTGTTGCGGCAAGCGGGCGCGATGCAGGAGTGGCGGATCGCGCTGAAACCCGGGCGACCCTTGGCGTTGGGAATGTGGGACGGAACACCGGTCTTCGGCCTGCCGGGCAATCCGGTGGCCGCCATGGTTTGCACGCTGATCTTTGCCCGCCCGGCGCTGGGCCTGATGGCCGGTGAGGGTTGGCAGGACCCGCAAGGTTTCGACCTGCCCGCCGCATTCGAGAAACGCAAGAAGCCGGGCCGCCGCGAATATCTGCGCGCTCGTGTCCGCGATGGCCAGGCCGAGGTGTTCGCTTCGGAAGGGTCGGGCCGGATCAGCGGGCTCAGCTGGGCCGAGGGGCTGGTCGAGATCGAGGACGGCGCTTGCCACATCAAACCGGGCGATATGATTCGGTTCATTCCCTACGGGAGCTTTGGGTTGTGACGTTCAGAATAGAGAAGGGTTTCTCTGAGGCGGAACGGGCAACATCCGCCGCCCTGTTCTGGCAGGCTTTCGCAGCCAAGCTACACAAGGTCATGGGGCCGGACCAAAAGGGGCTGGCCTTCATAGAGCTTGCCATAAACCCGCAATTTGCCCTGGTCGCGCGAGACAGTTCAAACAGGATGCTGGGGCTGGCCGGCTACAAAACCCAGGACGGCGGGCTGGTCGAAGGCAGCCTGTCCGAAATGGCAAAGGTATATGGCTGGTTTGGCGGCACATGGCGCGGTCTTGTGCTGAGCGTTTTGGAGCGTGATCTGCAGCCCGGCGTGTTTCAAATGGACGGTATCTTTGTCGCTGCAGAGGCGCGCGGACAGGGTGTTGGAACCGCGCTGCTCTCTGCGATCAAGGATGAGGCTCGCAAATCGGGTATGTCAGAGGTGCAGCTGGACGTAATCGATACCAACCCGCGCGCAAAGGCCTTGTACGAACGCGAGGGCTTCAGAGCCGTCAGCAAGGAAGAAACCGGACCGTTCCAGTTCTTGTTCGGCTTCAACAGCGCCACGCGCATGAGCTGGGCGGTTACCGCGCCTTAGTCAAACGTCCCGGCCACACGCCCCAACAGCATGAAGGCCCGTGCCGTGCGGGTTTCGCCAAGGGCGGTCAGGTCGGCATCGCTGGCCTCGGGCTCGAAGGCGACGATCATGTGATCGAAGCGGCGCAGGAAATGATGCGCGGCGTCGCGAAAGATCGGGTCCTGTTTCATCCGTGCCGCTGTCAGCGCCAGCGAGGACCGGTCGCGGATGCCGCCCAATGCGGCCACCGAACGCCCGCGCGCGCCTTGCGCGAACTGCCGCCAGACCTCGGGCCGGGCCATATCGGGGCGCAGGTCATCCATATAGATGCCTTCCTGGCTAAGCAGGGTCAGCACATCCTGCGAGGCCTGCACCAGCTGCGCGGTCTTGCGGTCCTTCAATGCCAGACGCAAGGCGTTAAACCCGTCGGCATCGTCCTGGGTTTCGGGGAAGTTCAGCGCGCGGATGAAAACATCGGTGCTGAGTGGCGGCGCGATATCTTCGGCCTGGGTGCCCAATTCCAGCGTTGTCTGGTCGCCAGTGCCGTTGGGTGCCGCCGCACGCGCGCGCTCTGTGCGTTTGGTCGAGAACGTCGCCAGCGCGCTTTCGGTCTTTTTCGCCGCCTCGGCGATTTCATCCAGCTTCTTGCTGACTGCCGGCTCATAAGAACTGGCCGAACGCTGTTGTTGGATGACATAGGCCTGCCGGATCGCGTCGATCGCGGTCTGCAGACGTTCGCTTTCTTCGCGCATCACGCGGCTCGCGCGCATCGCGGTGGCAGCAACCCAGAACATCGCCACCGGCATGAACACCGCCAACAAGGTCACAATGAAGCCTCCGCCCTGTGCCTGGCCGGGCAGCACCAGAAATACCACTGAAACCACCAGCCAGATCACGCTGAGCACGATGGCCGCGATCTCGATCTCGGTCACCACCGGGCGCGAAGGCTTGTCGTAGATGCCCAGCGAGGTCGGTCGCTCGGGTTCCTGCTCAGGTGAGGGCTCGGACATGGGGACGCTCCGGTCAGGCGTACTCGATACTCAGCACTTCGTAAGACCGCACGCCGCCGGGGGTGCGAACCTCGACACTGTCACCTTCGTCCTTGCCGATCAGGGCGCGGGCGATGGGCGATTTGATGTTGAGCAGACCGTTTTCGATACTGGCCTCATACTCACCCACGATCTTCCAAGTCTTTTCCTCGTCGGTGTCTTCGTCAACCAGCGTGACCTTGGCGCCGAACTTGATCGCACCGGACAGCTTGGCAGGGTCGATCACGTCAGCCAGCGACAGGATGCCTTCCAGTTCCTTGATCCGACCTTCGATGAAGCCCTGTTTTTCGCGCGCCGAGTGGTATTCGGCGTTTTCCTTCAGATCGCCCAGTTCGCGCGCCGAGGCAATGGCCTCGATGATCGCGGGGCGTTCAACGGATTTCAGGTTTTTTAGCTCTGCCTCGAGCGCGGCATTGCCCGCAGGCGTCATTGGAATCTTTTCCATACTCTTGTCGTCCACGCAAAAAATGTTGCGCCCCGCCGCATGGAACCAGCGTCGGGGCGATTTGATGGGTTGGCAAATACCTGACCCAAATGAGGCGTGAAATGCAAGAGGGTGATGTCCTGTGACGCGGATTACGGCCTAGTCGTAACTAATCACCTCGAATTCGATGCCGTTGTCGTCGTCAAAGTAGAATCGTCGGCCCGGCTCGTAATCAGCGTGGGATTTGGGGGTGAACCCGGCCTTTTTCACTTTGTCTTCAGTGGCATCGATGTCTTCGACCAGAACGCCTACATGGTTCAGGCCGCCAACGATGTCATAGCTGCTTTCGCCCGACGGTTTCGGATCGCTGGGCGCATACAGTGCCAGATAGGTATGCTTACTGCCTACATGCACCGTGTATCCGCCCGCGATGGCCGGGCCTTCCCAGCGTGTTTTCCATCCGAACACCTGTTGCATCCACGCCGCCGAGGCCATGGGGTCGCGCACGGTGAAATTGGTGTGTTCAAGTGTTGCCATCATGGGATCTCCTTTTCAGTCTTGAGGCTTGTTCCGACTCATCGTAATTTCTAAACCTAACTTTAGGTCAAGGTATTTTTGCGAGGGTGAAATGGCGGTATCGGAAGGATTGGCAATTGGCGCTTTGGCGCAGCGCACCGGGATGGCGGTTTCCGCCATTCGTTACTACGAGGCGCAGGGGCTGATTTCGCCCTGGCGCAACGCAGGCGGTCAGCGGCGGTATCAGCGTGCCGATATCCGACGGCTGAGCTTTGTCATGATCGCCCAGCAATTCGGACTGACCCTGCCCGAGATTCGCGAGGTACTGTCAGGCCTCCCCGGAAACCGCACGCCGACGCCGAAAGATTGGCAAAAGATCAGTATCGGCCTGCGGTCTCATCTGGACCAGCGAATCGATACCCTGACGCGCTTGCGCGACAATCTGGACGGCTGTATTGGATGCGGTTGCCTGAGCTTGCCGAACTGCGCCCTTTACAACCCTGATGACCGCGCCAAATCCCATGGTAGCGGTCCCAGATACCTCATGGGGGACGCACCAGAGACATAACTGCCGCATTGCAGCAATGTTACGCCGTGTTTTGATTGACCAAGGTCTTTCCGACCATGTAATCAGCCGTGAAACAATATTGCGCAGACCACGCAGTGAAAGCGCCAATTCGGAAAGTTAGCTAGGGAGCCCGCGATGGCCGAGATTGAACGCGAAGCGATGGAATACGATGTGGTGATCGTGGGTGCAGGCCCCGCGGGCCTGTCGGCGGCCATCCGTTTGAAACAGCTGGATGCCGACCTGAACGTTGTCGTTCTGGAAAAGGGCTCGGAGGTGGGCGCGCATATCCTGTCGGGTGCTGTGCTGGACCCCTGCGGCCTGGACGCGCTGATCCCGAACTGGAAGGAAAAAGGCGCTCCGCTTAATACGCCGGTGACCGAGGACAATTTCTATATGCTGGGTGAGGCGGGTAAAATCCGCGTCCCCAACTTCCCGATGCCGCCGCTGATGAACAACCACGGCAACTACATCGTCTCGATGGGCAATGTCTGCCGCTGGATGGCCGAACAGGCCGAAGAACTGGGCGTTGAAATCTTCCCCGGAATGGCCTGTTCCGAGTTGGTCTATGGCGACAATGGCGAGGTCAAAGGCGTGGTTGCAGGTGTCTTCGGTCTGGAACCCGACGGATCCTACGGTCCGGGTACCGAGCCAGGAATGGAGCTGCACGGTAAGTACGTGTTCCTGTCGGAAGGTGTCCGCGGATCGTTGTCCAAAGAAGTGATTGCCAAGTATGACCTGTCTGCCGGGAAAGAGCCGCAGAAATACGGTGTCGGCATGAAAGAGATCTGGGAGATCGACCCGGCCAAGCACAAGGAAGGCACGGTCACGCATACTATGGGCTGGCCTCTGGGCAGCAACGCAGGTGGCGGATCGTTCATCTATCACCTTGAAAACAATCAGGTCTATGTCGGTTTCGTGGTGCACCTCAACTACAAGAACCCGCACCTGTATCCTTACATGGAATTCCAGCGCTTCAAGCATCACCCGATGGTGGCCGAGTTGCTGAAAGGCGGCAAGCGCGTGGCTTACGGTGCACGTGCGATCACCGAGGGCGGCTATCAGTCGATGCCCAAGCTGGTCGCCCCTGGCGTAGCGCTGCTGGGCTGCTCGGCGGGCATGGTCAACGTGCCGCGCATCAAGGGCAACCACAACGCCATGCTGTCGGGCAAGGCTGCTGCTGAAGCCGCCTATGACGCTATCAAGGCCGATCGTTCGGGTGATGAACTGACCGCCTATGAGGCCGACGTGCACGATGGCCCCATTGGCAGCGACCTGAAAAAGGTGCGCAACGTCAAGCCGCTGTGGTCGAAATACGGCCTGACTGCCTCGCTGGTGCTGGGCGGCATGGACATGTGGACCAACACGCTGGGCTTCTCGTTGCTGGGCACGCTGGGCCACGGCAAGAATGACGCGCAGTCGACCGAAGAGGCCAGCAAGCATCAGCCCATCGACTATCCTAAACCCGATGGCACGCTGTCCTTTGACCGTCTGACCAACGTGTCCTTTGCGATGACCAATCACGAGGAAAGCCAGCCATGTCACCTGAAGCTGGCCGACCCGGATGTCCCGGTCAAAGTGAACCTGCCCAAGTTCGACGAACCGGCGCAGCGCTATTGCCCGGCGGGTGTATACGAGATGGTCGAGGATGAAGAGGGTCCGCGGTTCGTGATCAACTTCCAGAACTGCGTCCACTGCAAGACCTGCGATATCAAAGACCCCAGCCAGAATATTACCTGGACCACGCCGCAGGGAGGGGATGGCCCGAACTATCCCAACATGTAAGCGAAAATCCGGGCACTGGCAGGGTCGTGAAGGCTCTGCCATTGCCTCTTGCCTACCAAAGCCCTAGCTTGTTGCGCAGACAAAAATAGCAAGGCAGGATTGTGGTGGTTTCTCTGGTTCGTCGCGCAGCGTTGGCTGTGCTGTTCACCTCGTCTTTTGTTTTTCCGGTTCAGGCGGATACGGGGTCTGGTGCTTATCTGGCCGGCCGTCAGGCGATTTACGAGAACGACTATACCGCGGCTGAAAGATACTATGCCCGGGCCCTGCAGGCCGATCCCGAAAATGCGACCTTGTTGGAAAGCGTTGTCGTCGCGCGCCTGTCCTTGGGCGAGGTGCAGCGCGCGCTACCGGTTGCACAGGCCATTGAGGATATGGGCCTGCCCAGCCAGGCGGCGCGGATGGTGATCACTGCCAATCTGGTGGCCGAAGGCAAGCTGGACGACCTGTTGGCTCTGGATCATGAAACACAGGGCGTGGGGCCTCTGGTCGATGGTCTGATGATGGGCTGGGCCTATATGGGGCAGGGCGCCATGACCCGCGCGATGGAGCAATTCGATGAGGTTGCCACGCAGGACGGGCTGCGGGACTTTGCACTGTATCACAAAGCGTTGGCGCTGGCGTCGGTAGGCGATTTTGAAGGCGCAGAAGAGGTGTTCACGGCGCATAACGGCGCTGTATCTCGCTTTTCACGTCGCGCGGCCTTGGCTCGGGTCGAGGTTCTGTCGCAACTGGATCGCCACGACGAGGCGCTGCAGTTCTTGGCGGAGGTTTTTGCCGCTGGCAGCGATCCGTCCATCGAAGGCTATGTTGCGCGCCTGAGCGCCGGTGAAACGCTGCCGTTCACCCATGCGCAATCAGCACAGGATGGCATGGCCGAAGTGTTCTTTTCCGTGGGCGCCGCACTGAGCAATGAGGCTGCTGAGAACTACGTTTTGCTTTATGTACGCATCGCTGCGTTTCTGCGGCCCGGCCACGTGGACGCAATTCTGCTGAGCGCCGAGTTGCTGGACGGGCTGGAGCAATACGACCTGGCGGTCGAGGCCTATCGCAAGGTTCCACCCAGCAGCAGCGATTACCACGCAGCCGAACTGGGACGGGCCGAAGTGCTCAGCCGGTGGGGCAAGAAAGATGCGGCGGCCGAAGTGCTGCAGACGCTCGCCAGCCAGACCCCGAACCTGCCCAGCGTGCATGTGGCGCTGGCCGATCTGCAGCGCCAGCAAGAAGATTACGCGGCAGCTGTCGCGTCCTATGACAGGGCAATTGTCCTGACCGAGGGCGCTTCGGGCGGCAACTGGTTCTTGCATTATGCCCGCGGTATCTCACACGAGCGGCTGAAGAACTGGGATCAGGCCGAGGCCGATTTCCGCCGCGCATTAGAGCTGAATCCGGATCAACCTCAGGTGCTGAATTATCTGGGGTACTCGCTGGTTGAACGGCAGGAAAAGCTGGATGAGGCGCTTGATATGATCGAGCGCGCCGTCGCCGCCCGACCTGACAGCGGCTATATCGTCGACAGTCTGGGCTGGGTTCTGTTCCGTCTGGGCCGCTATGACGAAGCAGTCGAGCATATGGAGCGCGCAGTCGAACTGATGCCGGTCGATCCAGTGGTAAACGACCATCTGGGCGACGTTTACTGGGCCGTCGGCCGTGGGCGTGAGGCTGAGTTCCAATGGAGCCGCGCCCTGTCCTTCATCGACCCGTCAGATGCGGATGGCGAGGCCGACCCCGAGCGCATCCGCCGCAAGCTGGAAATTGGGCTGGACGCGGTTCTGGCCGAAGAAGGGGCCGAGCCGCTGAAGGTTGCCAATGGCAATTAAGGCCTTCGCGCCCGCCAAGATCAACCTGACCCTGCATGTGACCGGCCAGCGGCCGGACGGCTTTCATCTGCTGGATTCGCTGGTGGTGTTCGCAGATGTCGGCGACACGCTGGAGTTCACCCCCGGGCCCGCATTGTCGATGGCTGTGACTGGAGAACACGCCGCAGGCGTGCCCACGGACAGGCGCAATTTGGTCTGGAAAGCTGCCGAGGCCGCAGGCTGGACCGGGCATATCGATCTGAACAAAGTGCTTCCCCATGGCGGCGGAATCGGAGGCGGGTCCTCGGACGCTGCCGCGACACTGAAAATGATCACGGATCAGCGAGAGGCGGTCTCGGCAGAAGTAGCATTGTCTTTGGGCGCGGACGTTCCTGTCTGCATGTTGGCTTCCGGCGTGCGGATGCGCGGTATTGGCGAGCATTTGAACCCGATCACATTGCCCCCATTGCCCGCCCTGCTGGTGAATCCCGGCGTCGAAGTGCCCACAGGCGCAGTGTTCTCGGCTTTGGACAGTCGTGACAACCCGTCCATGCCAGGCATGATCCCATCTTTCGACACGCCCGAGGTCTGTGCTGCGTGGTTGCGGGATCAGCGCAATGATCTTGAGCCGCCCACTACCGGGCTGGCCCCGGATGTGGCACGTGTGCTTGAGGAACTGGCTGAAACCAAACAGGCCCTTCTGGCTCGCATGTCGGGCTCAGGCTCGACCTGTTTTGCGTTGTATCCAACGATGAAAGACGCGCATTTCGCGGCTTATGAGATCGGTGCGGCCCATCCCGATTGGTGGTGCCGCGCGACGCGGCTTAGTTGAGGCGCGAGACCACGTAATCGGCCAGATCGCGCAGTAAGGTGCGGATCTCGTGATCGGGAAGGACGTCCAGAGATGCCTTGGCCTTGGCGGCCCATCCGAACGCATCCGCGCGGGTGGCGTCCAGAGTGCCGTATTTGCCCATCAGGCTCAATGCGTGGTCAAGATCGCCATCTTCCTGACGGCCCCGGCCAATGGTGCGTTCCCAAAAGGCGTGTTCCTCGGGGGTCGCCTGCGCCACGGCCTTGATGACCGGCAGGGTCAGCTTCCGCTCACGGAAATCGTCACCGACGTTCTTGCCGGTGGCCTTACTATCGCCCTGATAATCCAGCAGATCATCCGCGATCTGGAAGGCAATACCCAACGCGTCGCCATAGCCATACAGCGCCTTGACCTGTTCCTCGGATGCTCCGGCGATGACGCCGCCTACTTCTGTCGCGGCCGAGAACAGGGCGGCCGTCTTGCCACGCACGACCTGCAGGTAAATCGCCTCATCCGTGCTCAGATCGGTGGCGGCTGTCATCTGCAGCACTTCGCCCTCGGCAATGGTGGCCGAGGCATTGGCCAGAATATCCAGGACCCGCAGCGATCCGGTCTCAACCATCAATTGGAAGCTGCGGGAGAACAGGTAATCGCCGACCAGAACGCTGGATTTATTGTCCCACAGCAGGTTCGCCGTGGGTCGCCCACGCCGTTGGGCGCTTTCATCTACCACGTCGTCATGCAGCAACGTGGCGGTGTGAATGAATTCGACCGTCGCCGCCAGGCGCACATGGTGATCGCCCGAATAACCGAACAGACGGGCCGCTGCCAGTGTCAGCATCGGGCGCAGGCGCTTGCCACCGGCCTCAACAAGATGCGCTGTGACTTCAGGAATACGCGGCGCGTGCTCAGAAGCCATGCGCGTGCGGATCAGTTCGTTGACCGCGTCCATTTCGCTGGCCAGTATTTCCGCCAGCCGTTCATGCGGTTTTGTGATCGTGTCGATATCCATCACACTCCTGATACAAGGCTCGACTTTCGGCGTACCTTGCCCTTACATCCGTCCCATGAAAGAACTTTTGCGCAGCACCGATCCAACGATCCTAGCCTTTGCTTCAGCCCTTCTTGAAGGCGAGGATATAGACTGCTTTCAGATGGACGTAAATATGAGCATCCTCGAAGGCGGCATCGGAATCTTCCCGCGCCGCCTGATGGTGCGTGCGGATGACCTGACCCGCGCTGAAAGAGTGATGCGCGACAACGAGATACCGTTGGGACGATGAACCTGTTCCCCAATAGTGATTTGACTTGTAACGACTTTTTAAACGGACGTATGCGCCTGTGGCAACCGCGTTCCGGCTATCGCGCCGGAGTGGATCCGGTGCTGTTGGCGGCGTCGGTTCCGGCGACACGTGGTCACACCGTGTTGGAACTGGGCTGTGGGGCCGGGGCTGCAATCCTGTGCCTGTTGGCCCGTGTGCCGGGGCTGCAAGGGATCGGGGTGGAGCTGCAAGCGCCCTATGCCGATCTGGCGCGCCGAAACGCGGTGGAAAACGGGGCGTCGCTGGAGGTGATCGAAGCAGACCTTAATGCTCTTCCCGCTAACTTGAAACAGAGGCAGTTCGACCACGTGATCGCCAATCCGCCCTATTACCGCGCCGGGGCGCATAGCTCTGCTGCGGATAAAGGGCGCAGCGTGGCTTTGGGGGAAGAGACTCCTCTGGCCGATTGGTTCGGCGTTGCGGCCAAACGCCTCGCACCGCGCGGGTACCTGCACATGATCCAAAAGTCCGACCGTTTGCCCGACATGCTGGAGGGTTGCGCCGGGCGTCTTGGTTCGGTCGAGGTGCTGCCGCTGGCCGCCCGTACCGGTCGCGCTGCCGAACTGGTGATATTGCGGGCCAGAAAGGGTGGCCGGGCAGCATTTCGGCTACACGCACCACTGATTTTACACGCGGGCGACCGGCACAAAGAGGACGGTGAAAGCTATACGCCGCAGGTCTCGGCCGTGCTGCGCGACGGGGCCGCGATCTGCGGCATTTTCGACCGATAGGCAGTAACCAGCCGAATTTGTCGGATTTAGGAAAGATTCTGTGCGTCTGCAGCGTGACAGGGTGGAAACGATGTGGTCAACTTCTTACGTGAAACTCAGACACCAACAGAGGAGTATCGCCATGAGCGTGAGCGCACACCTGACCGAACTGAAGAAAAAACATGAATCTCTCGGTCTTGAAGTTGAACAAGCCCAACGCTCGCCTGGCATCGACGATCTCCATATTGCTCAGCTTAAAAAGCAGAAGCTTAGACTTAAGGAAGAGATCGAGCGACTGTCGAACTAGCGTCTCATACTGGCCCGCGCGGCAATGGCCGCGCCACCAGTGATGAAAACGGCCGCGATCGCCAGACCCCAGGACGGGGCGGCGATCCCGGCCACAACCAAAGCCAGCGTAGACAACAGGGGTGCCGCGTAGGACGCCGTGCCCAGGATCTGGATGTCACCCTGCTTGACCCCGATATCCCAAACATAGAACGCCAGCCCAACCGGCCCCAGCCCAAGTGCCGCGACCGAGGCCCAACCGAAGATGTTGCTTGGCCAGAGGGTCTCCTCGATGGCCAGATGCAACAGGCCCGAGGCGATGGCTGTGATCATGCAGAACACGGCAACCGAACTGGTTGGCGTATCCCCCAAACGGCGCGACAGGACCGAATAGCCCGACCATGTCAGCGCGCATAGCAGCGCCAACCCGTAGCCCGGCAGGTGATTGACCTGAAACCCCATACTGCCGCCCCCGGCAATGATCACGACTGCGCCGGCAAAGCCAAGGCAGGCACCGATTAAATGTCCGATGCGCAGACGCTCACCCGGCAGCAGTCCGGAAAACAGTACAATTAACAGTGGCCAGAGATAGGCAATCAATCCGGCTTCGGCTGCGGGGGCCATGCGTAGGGCCGAGAAATACAGTGCGTGGTAGCCGAACAACCCGATGGTGCCGAACAGGTATGTCGTCCACGGCACCGCGCGTAACTGGCGCAACCCACCGCTGGTCCACGTCCAGATCAGGCCCAGGGTGCCTCCGATCGAAAAGCAGATGGCGTTTAGCAGCAAGGGTGGGGTCGGAGATGACCCGACGGTGAACAAGGCCAGCAAGGCCCACAGCAAAACGGCGATAAACCCGATGGCTGTTGCGCGTGTTCTGGTCATGGGACAGGGACATCTTCCACCGGAACGATCTTGAATTCGTTCGAGATATGCGCGGTTTTCTCGATCTCGGCAACGAACCAATCCCGAAAAGCCGCGATCTGAGGCCGGTTTTCGGCACCGGGCAGGCATAGAAATCGGAATCGCCCGCGGGTCTCGATGGCGACCTTGTAGGGAGCAACCAGCCGCCCCTCGGTCATGTCTTTCAGGATCATGGCGCGACGGCCCAGCACCACGCCGACCCCCGCAACAGCGGCATCAATCGCGTGATCGGCGTTCGAGAAACGCGCACCATGCGCGGGTGTGAAATCAATCCCCACAGCCCGGAACCATGTTGGCCAGTCACAGCGTGGCCTGAGGAATGCAATCGAATCGTCATGGATCAACGGAGCGTCCTTCAGGTTCTCGGGGGTTGGGTACCGCTCGGCCAGTTCCGGGGTCATTACCGGGGTCAGCCACTCTTTGCGGACAGGAACGGAGTACAACCCATCATCCGGGCCATAGCCAAAGCGGATGGCCACATCTACATCATCACGTTCCAAGTCCATGATCCGCAGGGTGGCCGAAAACTTCAGGTCGATTTCAGGATGCGTCCGCGCAAAGTCATAAAGCCGAGGTGCCAGCCACTTGGCCGTCAGGGCAGGGCCTGCGGTCACCGTCAGGCTGGTGTCGTTGCCTTGCCGTCTGGTGGTCTGCCACGCGGCCTGCAGGGTGGCGAACCCTTCGGCCGCTCCGGGGGCCAAGGTGCGCCCCGCCTCGGTCAGTTCCACCGCGCGGTTCAGGCGGCGAAACAAGGGGCGACCCAGATGCTCTTCCAGCGATTTGATCTGAAAGGACAGAGCGGCGGGCGTGACGTGCAGCTCTTCTGCGGCCTTGGCAAAAGACATGTGCCGCGCAGCTGCATCAAAGGCGCGTAAGGCGGTTAGAGGGGGTAGATAGTCACTCATCCGGGCAAGATTTACTTAACTGAGGGGATCATAAAGCTCGTTTGTCAGCTATTTTTGTAGGCTTCATATTGGGTTCAAGTCAAATGAACTGTTCTGAAAAAGGAAACCGCCATGATCGAAGCGACTACGAACCCCGCCGCCGCCCGCGCTTTTCGGCGCGCCCATCAGGAACGGGCCCAGGTCATCAATGAAGTGCTGAACTGGTTGTTCGGTTCCCGCTGAGCGCAGCGCGCGCGTTCTTACGGGATACAAAAGGGCCGGTCCATAAGGACCGGCCCGATTTCTTGCTGGATGGTCGGATTAGACGAAGAACTGCGCACCGTTGGCCGAAATGGTCGAGCCGTTGATGAACTGAGATTCGTCGGATGCCAGGAACGCGACGCAGCGGGCGATTTCCTCGGGCTCACCCAGACGCCCGGCCGGGATCTGGCCGATGATGGATTCGCGTACTTTTTCCGGAACCGCCATGACCATCTCGGTCGCGATGTAACCGGGGCAGATTGCGTTGGCGGTGATGCCTGCACGCGCGCCTTCTTGCGCCAGCGACTTCACGATGCCCAGATCGCCGGCTTTGGTCGCGGCATAGTTCACCTGAGCGAACTGACCCTTCTGACCGTTGATCGAGCTGATAACGATCACACGGCCGAACTTGCGCTCGCGCATACCGGGCCAGATGGGGTGAACGGTGTTGAACACGCCTGTCAGGTTGGTGTCGATCACGTCTTTCCATTGATCGGGGGTCATCTTGTGGAACGGCGCATCACGGGTGATGCCCGCGTTGGCGACCACGATGTCAATTGGGCCGACCTCGGCCTCAACCTTTTCGATACCCGCTTTGGACTGGTCATAATCGGCCACGTTCCACTTGTAGGTGGCGATGCCGGTTTCCTCGGTGAATTTTGCCGCCGCTTCGTCGTTCCCGGCATAGGTGGCTGCAACGTTATACCCTTCGGCCTTGAGCGCCTTGGAAATTGCTGCGCCGATGCCGCGGGAGCCGCCGGTTACGAGTGCTGTACGTGCCATTGAGGAATCCTCCAATTTAGTCTGCTTGGTAATTCTGTTACTCTGAGAGAGAGAGTTGCGCAATATCGTTTCGTGTTCGAATTCGTCTTTCTATCCGGCGATATTGTCGCAGCTATCGGGTAAAAGGTGATTGTAAGAAAAAAAGGCGCCCAACGGACGCCTTTTCTATTTAGATGTCAAAGCACTTAGTCGCGCTCCACGCACAGGGCGACACCCATGCCGCCACCGATGCAAAGTGTCGCCAGACCCTTCTTCGCATCACGGCGTTTCATTTCGAACAACAGCGTGTTCAGGACGCGGCAGCCCGAGGCGCCGATCGGGTGACCGATGGCAATTGCGCCGCCGTTCACGTTCACGATCGACGGATCCCAGCCCATGTCCTTGTTCACGGCGCAGGCCTGTGCGGCAAACGCTTCGTTCGCCTCGACCAGATCCAGATCGTCAACGGACCAGCCCGCTTTTTCCAGCGCTTTGCGCGAAGCGTAGATCGGGCCTACGCCCATGATCGACGGGTCCAGACCGGCGGTTGCATAGGATGCGATACGGGCCAGGGGCTCGATCCCGCGCTTTTCTGCATTTTCGGCGGACATCAGCAGCGTCGCCGCCGCGCCGTCATTCAGGCCGGATGCGTTTGCGGCCGTGACCGAACCGTCCTTTGCGAAGGCCGGACGCAGCTTTGCCATCGCTTCCATGGTGGCGCCATGGCGGATGTATTCGTCAGCGTCCATCACGATGTCGCCCTTGCGGGTCTTGATGGTGAAGGGCATGATTTCATCCGCAAACTTGCCAGCCTTCTGCGCGGCTTCGGCCTTGTTCTGCGAGGCGACGGCAAATTCGTCCTGCATGTCACGGCTGATTTGCCATTTCTCGGCGACGTTTTCAGCGGTCTGACCCATGTGATAGCCATTGAAGGCGTCCCACAGGCCGTCGCGGATCATCGTGTCGATATATTTCATGTCGCCCATCTTGTGACCGGCGCGCAGAGCGGCGGCATGGGGCGAGAGGGTCATGTTCTCCTGACCGCCAGCAGCAACGATCTCGGCATCGCCCAGCTGAATGTGCTGAGCGCCCAGAGCTACGGCACGCAGGCCCGAGCCGCAAACCTGGTTGATGCCCCAGGCCGCGCTTTCCTGCGGCAGACCGGCATTGATATGCGCCTGACGCGCCGGGTTCTGACCCTGCGCGGCCGTCAGCACCTGGCCCATGATGGTTTCGCTGACCTCACCCTTTTCGACACCGGCGCGTTCGACGACAGCCTCGAGAACGGCGGCACCCAGATCATGTGCGGGTGTGTTTGCAAATGAGCCGCCAAAACTGCCGACACCGGTGCGTGCTGCGGATGCGATTACTACGTTGGTCATATAGACAATCCTTTACCGTCAAGGTCCTGTGGGAACCGTAACGGCGTGGATCGCAAAGGCAAAGCCCCTGTGAACCAGAGCGCCTCCTGATCCCCCGCTCCAACTGAACATGGCATAGCGCAATGCTGCAAATGCAGCAACGGTCACCTTGTCTCAGGGTGCCCTGAGGGCAGCCCTTGCGTGTCTAACTGCCGGTTTGCTGGGCTTTTTGGTCTTTCCACGGAGCTGAGACAGTGGGGGTGCCGAATAAAAATCCCTGCAAACAGTCCACGCCATTGGCCACAAGAAATTCCGCGTCTGCCTTGGTTTCAACCGATTCGGCTGTTACCAGGATTTCGAATTCCCGTGCCACAGCGACCAGAGCGCGGACCAGCGCCTGATTGTCGGGGTTGTCGCTGATGCCGCGTATGAACTGCCCGTCAATCTTGGCGGCGTCGAACAGAAACTCGCGGAAATGGCGGAAACTGAAATTGCTGGCACCGAAATCGTCCAGCGCAAAGGCCACGCCGCGCGGTTGCTGCCGGTCCATGAAATCAATCACCAGTTCCGGCACCGTCATCGCTGAGCTTTCCGAGATTTCCAGAATAAGTCGTTCACCGATATTGGCGTCTTTTTTCAGGAACCGCTCCAGTACCCGCGAGTACCGCGCATATCCAATCGAGCGGGCCGACATGTTGATGGACAAGCGGATATCAGGGTTCCTGGCCAGCGTCCGCAGCCCCATTTCCAGCGCAACGCAATCCAGATCCCGCCCGATGGGGGTGTTTTCCAGCTGAGGCATGAAGTCCCGCGCGGGAATGACCCGCCCGGTTTCGTCCAGAACCCGGATGAAGCCTTCATAAAAAGCCACGCCAAACGGTGGGTGAGCTTGCATTACCGGTTGAAAGGCCAGTTTGCACTGTTTGTGCTTAACCGCCTCGGTCGCCATCTGAACCGTGGACGTATCGCGGGACGCGACAGCCGCATTCAGAGGGCTTTCGGCACCCTCGGGCACATCTGCCTGTTTTTTGTCCTGCATAGCTTTGCCATTCCCGTTACGTCGCCGTTCGGGGTCTGATTTCAGGCCAAAACTATGAATCTGTGGTTAAAGGCCGCGAATTTGGTGCGGTTCAGCGCGTCACTTCCCAAACGCGGCTCAAGGCTGCGGCCGCGCCGACCACGGCCCCCATGAAGCCGAGTGCCAGCATGGCAAATCCCAGCGCAATAACGCTGGCTGCGCCACCCGCCAGTGCCGTCAGCATTGCCAGAACCAGCCCGACCAAACCAAGAACGGTTGAAAAAGTTGTCAATCTGGACATTTCGGCCTCCGGCTACTCGATACGGGTCACATTCGCTGAATATGGAATGTGAAATCCCGCTTTCAAGGCAAGGGGGTGCCGGGTCGGCGAATTTAGGCCTGTTTTGCGTGCGTATTGAGCGTTTTGGCCTCGAAATGCTCGAATCCGGGCGTGCCGCGATCTTCCGGGTGTCGGGCAAGGTGCTTGGCTTTGATCTGCTCTGAACTGTCGCGGCTGCCATCGTGGCTATAGCCCGGCGGTGCAAAGCAATAGGCCAGACGCTCGCGCAGGGTCAGCCCCGGTTGGGTTGCGTCGCGCCAGATGCTGACCCATTCATGGAAGGCCACGCGCAGGGGATTGAAGGTGCCGATGTTGTGGACCAGACCGTAGTCGACCCGGTCGTCCTCCTGTTCGGGCACGAAGGTGCCGAACATCTTATCCCAGATGATGAAAACGCCCGCATAGTTGCAATCCAGATAGCGCGCGTTGCGGCCATGATGGGCACGGTGGTGGCTGGGCGTGTTCATTACCGCCTCGAACCAGCGGGGCATCTTGCCGATGGCTTCGGTGTGAATCCAGAACTGATAGATCAAGTTCAGGCCGCCGCAGAACAGCACCATCGCCGGGTGAAAGCCCAGCAGGATCAGCGGCGCACGCACCACCATCATGAAGGTGAACGTATAGGTCCATGTCTGCCGCAATGCGGTGGTCAGGTTATAGTGTTGCGAGCTGTGGTGGTTTACGTGGCTGGCCCAAACCCAGCGGATGCGGTGACCAAAGCGATGCACCCAGTAATACCGCAGGTCGTCCAGCACAAAGCACAGGATGATCACCGGGATCGAGGTTCCCAGGTTCAGCGGCGTGATCTGCCACAACCACATGAAAAACCCATAGGCGATGAACCCCAGCAAGAAGCCCGAGGCGATATTTCCCGCCCCCATCACAAGTGAGGTCACCGCATCCCGTGTCTCGTATCGGCCGCCTTTGCCCTTGATGGCGATCCACAGGAACTCGGCCAGTATGGCAGCGATGAAGAAGGGCACCGCCCATTGCACGGCGTCGGGGAAGGTAATTTGGTCGGTCATGCGGGGTCCATCAGATGCTCCCAGTGGGGGCGTTCGAATTCGTCAAGGTGGATGATGGCTTTGGGTGTGCCGAATTCATGGAACTGGATCTCGAACCCGTCTGGGTGATCCAGCCAATCGAAATCCAGCAGGTGACGCGCCACGGTATCGGCGCCGAAAGACCATAGCAGCCCGTTGCCGGTTTCGGTCCGGATCAGGGCCGCGTGTTTGTCATGTGCAATGGTGATGTCGATGATCACATCGTCGGGCGCATGGCGCAGCCATTCCGAGCGTGCGGTCTCGGGCGTCAGTTCGCGTACCCGCGACCGTCCGGCCAAATGCAGCAGCACCGTCACACCGACGATGCCTCCGACAACCAGAACCAGCAGTATTTCAAGCGGCATTCCATCCTCCCGCCCGCAGAGTGCAGAGCGGTCAGGATGCTGTCAAAGGTTGCGTGGCGTCAGCCGGCCTCGAGTGTGTCTAGGATTTCGTGCTGCACGACACGCTTAACAAAGGGCACCAGACCGTCGGGGCCAGAAGCGCGATCCTTGAGATGAATGCAGATATCCGGTCTGCGGGCGGCGATGATGCCCACCATCTCGCCGCGTATCTTGTCATCCAGACCGGCGCCCAAGATGGCGCAGACAATCCGGGGCTCTGCGTCCAGTTGCCGTCGGACCTCATCCTGATCATGCGCGCCTAACCATTGGATCGGCATGTGATCCAACTGCCTCGCTACGTCGCCGATGACATTTGGTAAGCGACCTATCAACAGTACTACAGGTTTCATAGTCGCCTCCCTTCCAAAAGGTAACAAACGAAAAACCGGCCCATCGGGGCCGGTTCCAGTCTAGCACAGATTGCTGGGAATGGCGTATTCCTCAGCTTTCAGCGCCCACCAGCGTTGAAATAATCGCTTTGGCGCTGTCCGAATTCCACTCGGCATCCCCGATCAGCCGGGCGATCTCATTGCCGTCGGGGTCAAGGATTACTGTGATTGGCAGGGCGATTACGCCGAATTCCCGTGCCACGGCCGAGCCTGTGTCCTGATGGCGGGGCAGGTTTTCGATGCCGTTCTCTTCGAAGAATTTTTTGATCCCCGCGGGGGAATTGCGTCCGGTGGCCAGCGTCAGCACCTCGAACCTTTCGCCGCCAAACTCTGCCTGCAACTCGGCGATTTGCGGCATTTCCTTGCGGCAGGGCGCGCACCACGTGGCCCAGAAGTTCAGCAGAACGTATTTGCCTTTGTAGTCTTCCAGCGTCGCGGTGCCGCCGTCATCTTCAAGTTGGAATTCAACCAGTTCGTGGGGTTTGGGTTCCTTATGCAGTATCAGCCGTTTCAGCGTACCGTCGCGCAGGGGGCCCAGAGTTTCCGCATCCGTGGCCAATGCCGCGTTTGCACCCAGCGCAAGGGCCATATAAAGGGGGATCAGACGAAATAGGCGCATATCAACTCCGGGTTTTCTTACATGACCGATCAATCTTCGAACCAGATGTGGGGCGGCCGCTTTGCCGCCGGTCCAGACGCGATCATGGAGGCAATCAATGCCTCGATCGGGTTCGATCAGCGGATGGCAGCCCAGGACATCGCAGGCTCGCGCGCCCATGCCGCCATGTTGGCGGCCACAGGCGTCATAAGTGATAGTGACGCTGAAGCTATTCGGGAAGGGCTGCTCACCGTTTTGTCAGAAATCCAGAACGGGGCGTTTCAGTTCTCGACGGCGCTGGAAGACATCCACATGAATGTTGAGGCACGGCTGAAAGAGGTTATTGGCGAGCCCGCAGGCCGTTTGCACACGGGCAGGTCGCGTAATGACCAGGTTGCGACCGATTTCAAACTCTGGGTGCGTGATCAGCTGGATGCGGCCGAAACCGGTCTTCTGGCTCTGATCCGCGCGCTTTTGGCGCAGGCTGAAGCGGGCGCGGATTGGGTCATGCCCGGTTTCACCCATCTGCAAACGGCGCAGCCGGTGACATGGGGCCATCACATGATGGCCTATGTCGAGATGTTCGGCCGCGACCTGAGCCGTGTTCGTGACGCCCGCGCTCGGATGAACGAATCCCCGTTGGGAGCAGCTGCATTGGCGGGGACGTCCTTCCCCATTGACCGTCAAATGACAGCTGAGGCTCTGGGGTTTGACCGCCCTGCTGCGAACTCGCTGGACGCGGTCAGCGATCGTGATTTCGCGCTGGAGTTCCTGTCGACTGCCTCGATCTGCGCCGTACACCTGTCGCGCTTCGCCGAAGAGCTGGTGATCTGGTCCTCGGCCCAGTTCCGGTTTGTGACGCTGTCGGATCGCTTTTCGACCGGCTCGTCAATCATGCCGCAGAAGAAAAACCCTGATGCGGCGGAATTGATCCGTGCCAAGGTGGGTCGCATCTATGGGGCAAACACCGCGTTGATGATGGTGATGAAAGGCCTGCCTTTGGCCTATTCCAAGGACATGCAGGAAGACAAAGAGCAGGTCTTTGATGCCGCCGACAACTGGATGCTGGCGCTGGCCGCGATGGAGGGCATGGTCAGGGACATGACCGCCAATCGTGACAGCCTGGCCGCAGCAGCAGGGTCGGGCTTTTCCACAGCGACCGATCTGGCCGACTGGCTGGTGCGGGTGCCGGGTCTGCCGTTCCGCGACGCGCACCACGTCACCGGATCGCTGGTGGCCATGGCTGAGAGCAAGGGTTGCGACTTGCCCGACCTGAAGCTGAGAGACATGCAGTCGGTCCACGCGGAAATCACCGATGACGTCTATTCTGTCCTTACCGTCCAAAATTCGGTAAACTCGCGCCAGTCCTATGGCGGTACCGCACCAGATCAGGTGCGTGCCCAGATCAAGCGGTGGAAGGCGCTGGTATGATGCTAATTCTACGTGTTGTCTTGCTGATTGCGGCCGGGTTTGCACTGGCCGCCTGTGGTGCCGATGGTGAGCCAATTCAACCCACGATGAGCGCCAATGTAGGCGTTGGCAGCAGCGGCACCTATGTCGGTGGTGGTGTCGGCCTGCGGCGCGGTGGGCTGGGCGTTTATCTGGGCATTTAATCCTCTGCGTCCGTTGCTTTTTATTTGCATGACACCCATGTTTGCCGATGAGTTTGGCCTGGTGCCGAAATTCCTGGACTAAGATGACAACATGAAATTTTTCGGCCTGATCCTGTCCCTCGCCGTTCTTGCGGCCTGCGATCCCTCGTACACCCCCCGTTCCGAGCCCGAGGCGAATTCGGGTCGCTCCGGCGTTTCGGTCTCGGGCTACGCGCGGGTTGGTGTGTCGACAACCAACTGATGTAATGATCCCGCCCGAGTCGAATCCATTGATTCGACGGGCGGTTTTGGTCTAAGCGCGCAGACATGGATCACTTTCTCTACCGCGACGGCGCGCTTTACGCCGAGGATGTCCCGATCTCCGAAATCGCAGCCGCGGTCGGAACTCCGTTCTATGTCTACTCGACCGCGACGCTGCTGCGGCACTTCCAGCTGTTCGATGATGCGTTGGAGGGCACCGAGCATCTTGTCTGCTATGCGATGAAAGCCGCCAGCAACCAGGCGATCCTGAAGACGCTGGCGCAGGCGCGCGCGGGTATGGATGTGGTTTCCGGCGGGGAATACCTGCGCGCCAAGGCGGCGGGCGTTCCGGGTGATAAAATTGTGTTTTCGGGTGTCGGCAAAACCGCCAAGGAGATCCGCACCGCGCTATGCGGAGGCATCCGTCAGTTCAACGTTGAATCCGAGCCCGAGATGGAGGTGATCAACGCGGTCGCGTTGGAACTGGGCGTGGTGGCACCGATCACCGTGCGGGTGAACCCGGATGTGGATGCCAAGACACACGCCAAAATCGCCACTGGAAAGTCGGAAAACAAGTTCGGCATTCCCATCGCTCGTGCGTCCGAAGTGTACGCCCATGCTGCCAGCCTGCCGGGGCTTGAGGTAATTGGCATCGATGTCCATATCGGCTCGCAACTGACCGAGCTGGAACCGTTCGAGCTGGCCTATACCAAGGTCGCCGAACTGACCGAGCAATTGCGCGCCGAGGGCCACAACATCCGCCGCCTTGATCTGGGGGGCGGCTTGGGCATCCCCTATACCCGCGCCAATGACGCGCCTCCGCTGCCGGTGGAATACGGCGCGCTGATCAAGAAAACGCTGGGCCATCTGGATTGCGAGATCGAGATCGAACCGGGCCGTCTGATTGCAGGCAATGCGGGTCTTATGGTCAGCAAGGTGATCTATGTGAAATCCGGCGAAGATCGCGATTTCCTGATCCTCGACGGGGCGATGAACGACCTGATCCGCCCCGCAATGTACGAGGCGCATCACGATATCGTTGCAGTGAATGAGCCCGAACCGGGCGTTGAGCAGCAACCCTATGACATCGTCGGCCCGGTCTGCGAGACCGGTGACACCTTCGCCAAACAGCGCCACATGCCACCGCTTGCACCCGGTGATCTGGTCGCCTTCCGCAGTGCCGGGGCCTATGGCGCGGTGATGGCCAGCGAATACAATACCCGCCCCCTGATCCCCGAGATTCTGGTGCATGGGGATCAATTTGCAGTTATTCGTGAACGGCCGAGCTTTGACGAAATCATAAACCGCGATACCATACCAGAGTGGCTTTGACGCGATGACCGCTCGGGCCCGCTCAGGAGGCCCGCCTTGACCGCAAGACCGAACCTACCGATCCCAAGATTGTCCCTGTGGCTGACGCACGCAGGGATGCTGGCCGAGCAGGTTTTGCGCGCGTTTTGGCCGTTTTTCTCGGTTCTCATGGCGATTTTGGCCGCTTTGATGCTGGGGCTGCAGGATCATGTCCTGATCGAACTGGTCTGGATCGTGGGGGCGCTAACCCTTCTGGGGCTGCTTGCCACACTGATCCTGGGCGTAAGGCGATTTCATGTGCCATCACGGGCCGAGGCGCTGATGCGGCTGGATGCCGCTCTTCCAGGACGTCCGATTCAGGCTCTGATGGATGACCAGGCCATTGGGGCGATGGATGCGGATTCGGTGGCGCTGTGGCACGCGCACCAGACGCGGATGGCGCAACGGGCAGCGCAGGCCGAGCCGGTCAAACCAGACCTGCGGCTGGCCGACCGCGATCCATATGCATTGCGGTATTCCGCCTTGCTGGCGCTGGTTATCGCAGGTCTTTTTGGGTCGTTCTGGCGCATCGGATCAGTGGCCGAGATGGCGCCGGGCGCGGCGATTGCCGGGCAGGGGCCAAGTTGGGAAGGGTGGGTCGAGCCGCCGCGCTATACCGGCCTTCCGACGCTCTATCTGGCCGACCAGACCGATCCGACGCTGTCGATTCCGCAGGGCAGCCGCATCACCTTGCGATTCTACGGAGAAGTTGGTGCGCATAGCCTGACGGAAACAATCACGCCCCTGGGTACTCAGGACGCGGCCGAGCCGGAGCAGGAGTTTATTGTCGAACGCTCCGGTCAGTTGAAGATCGCGGGCCCGTCCGGACGCGATTGGGCGCTGGATGTGGTTCAGGATATCGCGCCCAGCATCGGTGTCGCGGATGCGGCTGAAGCCGAGGCAGGTGGACAGATGAAGCTGCCCTTTGCCGCCAGTGACGATTATGGCGTGGTGTCCGGCAGCGCCACGATCAAGCTGGATCTTGACGCGGTGGATCGCCGCTATGGCCTGACCATAGCACCCGAGGCACGCGAAGCCATCGAGGTGGAACTGCCGATGCCGATTACAGGCGATCGGGCCGATTTCACCGAGGACCTGATCGAGGATTTCTCGCAGCACCCCTGGGCGCATTTGCCGGTCACAATCACCCTGACGGCACGGGATGCGGCGGATCAGGAAAGCCAGTCCGAACCCTATATGACCAAGCTGCCCGCGCGGCGTTTCTTTGATCCGCTGGCGGCGGCAGTGATTGAACAGCGCCGCGATCTGCTGTGGTCGCGGGACAACGCGCCGCGAGTCGCTCAATTGCTGCGGGCGGTCTCGCACCTGCCCGAGGGGTTCTTTCGCTCGGACACCTCTTACCTGCGTTTGCGCGTCACCCTGCGGCGGCTGGAGGCGTTTACCAGATACGATCTGAAGCCCAAGCAGCAGGAGGAGATCGCGCAGGCCCTTTGGGATCTTGCGGTTATCATCGAAGAGGGCACGCTTGCCGATGCGCTGGAGCGGATGCGCCGGGCGCAGGAACGCCTTTCCGAGGCGATGAAGAATGGCGCCTCGGACGAGGAGATCGCCGAACTGATGCAAGAGCTGCGCGAGGCGACACAGGACTACATGCGCCAATTGCAGCGTCTGGCGCAGGAAAACGGTGAGTTCGACGAAAACCAGCAAGGCCAAAACGGCGAGACCCTGCAGATGACGCAGGATGACCTGCAGCGGATGATGGACCGCATTCAGGAACTGATGGAGCAGGGCCGCATGGCCGAGGCGCAGCAGGCGCTGGAAGAGTTCCAGCAGATGATGGAGAACATGCGCGTCACACAAGGTCAGGGTCAGGGCCAGCAATCCGAAGGCCAGCAGGCCATGGAGGGGTTGGCAGAGACTCTGCGTGAACAGCAGGGGCTGAGCGATCAGGCCTTCCGCGATCTGCAGGAACAGTTCAACCCCGGTGCGCAGGCTGGTGAAAGCGAAGGCAACGAGGGCCGCAGCGGTGGTCAGGGCCGGGGGCAAAGCCATGAAGGCCAGGGCGGTCGCGGCTCGGATCAACAGGGTGGTAGCCAACAGGGTGAGGGATCGCTGGCCGATCGCCAGCAGGCCCTGCGGGATGAACTGGGTCGCCAACAACAAGGCCTGCCCGGCGCGGGAACGCCCGAGGGTGAAGCTGCACGCGATGCGTTGGGTCGCGCGGGCCGCGCCATGGACGAGGCCGAAGAGGCCCTGCGCAGCGACGATCTGGCCGAGGCCATTGACCGCCAGTCCGAGGCGATGGAAGCCTTGCGCGAAGGGATGCGGTCGCTTGGTGAGGCTTTGGCCCAGAACCAGCAGAACCAACCCGGCCAAGGCTCGCAGGAGGGCGATATGCAGGCCAACAACCGCGATCCGTTGGGTCGTAACCCGGGCGCGAATGGGTCGATCTCGACCGATGACAACATGCTGCAGGGCGAAGATGTCTACCGCCGCGCCCGCGAACTGCTGGACGAAATCCGCCGCCGTACCGGCGAAACGGACCGCCCTCAGATTGAGTTGGAATACCTTAAGCGGCTGCTGGAGCGCTTCTGACGCTGCCCCGCAACCGGATCAGTTCTGTGCTGTACCCGAGGTCTGCATCTCGAGCCACAGCCGCGCCTGATCCACCATCGTCACATAGGGTTCAAGGATAGGATCGGCCTGCGGAACGGCCTGGCTGATTTTCTGCGCATTGCCATAGATCAGAATCAGCACAATTCCGACAACCAGGATCGCTGCAAAACCGCGCATGAACCCACCGGATTTGCGCGGCGCGGTGTCCTCTGTCGCTGCGGTGTCATCGCTTCGCAAGCTGGAATTGATCGCCTCGACATCCGGCAGCGCGTCCTTCTGCCCCGCGTCTTCCGCGGTCTCGGTGGCTGTCAGCTCTTTGATGGCGCCTTCCGTGTCGGGTTCGGGTTCGGGCGGGGCATCCAGCGCCAGATCGGGCTGGGTTTCTAGGCTACCGCCTTCCTGAGCGCGCAGATCAGCCTCGCGGGCTGCTTCTTCCTTGAGGATACTGGCTACCGCTGGATCGATATTCCCGTTCGCCGCGGGCTTCTCAGGTTCTGGCGCAGCCTCTGGTTCCGGCACGGGTTCAGGCTTGGGCGCTACCTTTACCTCGGTTGCAGATGCAGCCGCTTCCTCTGCCGGTGCTGGCTCTTCCTCTGCCGGTGCTGGCTCTGCCTCGGCAGGCGTGTCTTCGATAACAGACTCGGCCGCCACAGGGGCGGGCTGGTCCGGGTACTTGGCCTGAAACCAGGTGTTCTCGCAATTCGAGCATTGTACGTCGCGGCCTTCTTCAGGAATGACCTCGTCTGGCACCTCGTACTGGGCGCTGCAATTCGGACAAGTAAGACGCATTCTGCCTCCTGGTCGGAACCTCGACCTGATAATAGTTTTTTCAGGGATGTTATTCCGTTAAGACACGACCGCAAAGGGTGTTTTCGGTTTCGCGGCACAAGTGTCACCAATTCGACCCGGTGCAGGCATTGAAACCACAACCGCGCTCGGGCAAGAAGGGCGGCAACTAGAATGGGGGCCCCTGTGATCGAGCTGGAGAATGTCAGCTACACCTATGGTGGAGGCGAACTGCTGAGCGACGTGTCCCTGCAGCTGCAACCGGGGTCGTTTCACTTTCTGACCGGCCCGTCGGGCGCGGGAAAGACCACGTTGCTCAAGCTGTGCTATGGCGCGCTGCTGCCCACATCCGGGCGGTTGAGCGCGTTGGAGCAGGATGTCGCCCGGCTGGATCGGGACCAGATGGCCCTGTTGCGACGCCGGATCGGTGTCGTGCATCAGGACTGCCGGTTTCTGGATCACATGACGGTGGCAGAGAATGTGGCCCTGCCGTTGATGGTATCCGGGCAGGCCGAGACCGCGAAGCGAGAGGACCTGAGCGAATTGCTGTCCTGGGTCGGTCTGGGTGCCCGGCTGGATGCGCACCCGCCGGAACTATCCGGGGGTGAACGTCAGCGCGCTGCCCTGGCCCGTGCGGTGATCCTGTCGCCGGATGTGGTGCTGGCGGATGAACCCACCGGCAATGTGGACTGGGAGATGTCGCAACGCCTGCTGCGCCTGCTGGTCGAGCTGAACAAGATGGGCAAGACCGTGCTGATTGCCACCCATGACCTGAGCCTGATCCGCGCCGCCAAAAGCCAGGTGCAGGCGCGTGTGCTGCGGATCTCGCAACGTCAGGTCCAGCTTGCGGGGGCAGATCTATGAGCAAGGGGATGATCCGGAACCTGTTGAAACGGGACGCGCGTGCCGACCGGGTCGTGCCACCCACCGGCTATACCGCGCATCTGACTCTGTTCGTATCGGGCGCGATGGCGTTTCTGGCGGTGTTTGCGTTGGCGCTGTCGCTGGCCTCGGGGCGGCTGGCCAATCGTTGGGCGACCGAACTGGCCGGGGCCGCGACCCTGCGCATCAACGCTCCAGCCGACCAGCTGGCGGCCCAGACCGAGGCCGCCCTAACCGTGCTGAGCCAGACACCTGGTGTTGCTTCGGCCCGGGCGCTGACGACCGAGGAACAGGCCGCGCTGCTTTCTCCATGGTTCGGTCCCGACCTGCCGCTGGACACCTTGCCGATACCGCAACTGATCGAAATCATCGAAGGAGAGCCCGGTCTGGATGCAACCGGCCTGCGTCTGCGATTGGGGGCCGAAGTGCCGGGCGCCGTACTGGACGACCACACTCGCTGGCGCGAACCGCTGGTGGATGCGGCGATGTCGCTGCGGCGGCTGGGCTGGGTTTCGATCCTGCTGATCGGTGGCGCCACGGCGGCAATGATCACTCTGGCGGCTAATGCGTCGCTGGCGGCCAACGCTCAGATCATCGAGGTGTTGCGTCTGGTCGGTGCCCGTGACCGGTTTATCGCCCGCGCTTTTGTCCGGCGCTTTACCTATCGCGCGTTTTTTGGCGCGGTTGTAGGCGTCCTGCTGGGCATGACAGGCGTGCTGCTGCTGCCCGAGGCCTCGGACGAGGGCGGTTTTCTGACCGGTCTTGGCTTTCAGGGCGCAGGCTGGATACTGCCGGCACTGATCCCGCTGTTAGGTGCCACTGTCGCCTTTCTGGCCACCTGGACTGCCGCCAGCCGCAAATTGAAGGAGCTTTCGTGATGGCCACAGCGTTTCAATGGATCCGTTCGCTGATCTTCATGATCGTGATCTACACTTGGATGCTGATCCTGGGTGTTGTCTTCGCCCCTTATGCCCTGTTCGCCAAAAGTGGCGCGCTGCGGGCCTGCAAGACCTATGCCCGCACAACCATGTGGCTGGCCCGCTGGATGGTTGGCATCCGCACCGAGGTTCGCGGGACCGTGCCCAATGGTGAGGTCGTGGTTGGGGCTAAGCATCAGTCCTTTCTCGACATTATCATTATTTTTGACGCGGTACCCCACGGCAAGTTCATCATGAAAAAGGAACTGCTCTGGACACCGATCATTGGCATGTACGCCCGGCGCCTTGGCTGTATCCCGGTCGATCGAGGCAAAAAGGGTGTGGCCGTGGCCAAGATGGTCAAGGACGTCTCCAAGGAATTCTCCGAGCCCGGCCAGTTGGTCATCTACCCGCAGGGAACCCGCGTCGCGCCAGGGGTGCACATTCCCTACAAGGTGGGCACGGCGGTTCTGTACGAAGGCCTTGGGTTTCCCTGTGTTCCGGTGGCAACCAACGCCGGCGTTTTCTGGCCGCGCACGGGCGTTTTGCGCAAACCCGGGCTGGCGATTGTCGATTTTCTCGATCCGATCGAACCTGGCGTTGGCCGCAAGGATTTCCTGCAACGGCTGGAAGACATGATTGAAACGCGTTCTGATGCATTGATGAAAGAAGTGGGGTTTGACCCGGATGGAGTTCATTGAAGATATCGAAACGCTCGAAGGGCTGTATGGTAAACCCGCCGCGCCCTCGCTGCGCAAGGTGGCGCACCGCCTGACGCCGCTGTATCGAAAGTGGATCATGGCGTCGCGGCTGTGCATTCTGAGTACGGTCGGCCCTGAAGGCACCGATGGCAGCCCGCGCGGGGACGATGGCCCGGTGGTGTTGGAGCTTGACCCCAAGACGCTGGCCTTGCCGGACTGGCGCGGCAACAACCGTCTGGATTCCTTGCGCAATATCGTGCGCGATCCGCGTGTGGCACTTATGTTTCTGGTGCCCGGATCCAACAACGTCGTCCGTGTAAACGGAAAAGCGCGGCTTACCGCTGACGCCGCTCTGCGCGCTCGGTTCGAAAAGAACGGCAAGCTGCCCGCCACTGTTGCTGTCATCGAAATCATCGAGATCTACACGCAATGCGCCCGTGCGATGATGCGTGCGCGAACGTGGAGCGCAGGCGATGAAAGCATCAACATCCCCAGTATGGGAGAAATACTGGCCGAGGTGAGCGAGGGAGAGGAAGGCGGCGCGCGCTATGATTCTGAATGGGGCGCGCGCGCCGCAAAAACGATGTGGTGAACACGCCCACTATATCGCTGCAGCGCCTATTTTGGCGACTTTGGAGTTCCAGCGCTCCACACTGCCGGGCTTTGGGTAGCTGGCTCCTGCGAAATAGGTAAAACGCGTTGGTTTGAAGCCGACAAAGCCCAGAATCTGATCGCGAACCTGCCGAATAAGTGCTTGGCGGTATATTAGCCGCATGAACCAGCCCGGCGTGTCCGACGTCAGGATTACTCGGGCTGTTCGCCCGGTTAGCATCGGGGCGGGGAAACCAATCTTAGTTGTTTTCCGCGTGTCGAACGTGCGTCCCGGGATGAGTACCCGGTCAATCAAACCTTTTAGCTTCGCCGGTAGCCCTCCCCACCACATAGGTGCTGTCAGGACCAGGTGTTCGCTCCACTCAATATCCTGAAGCACCTGTTCCAGTACGGGTTCAAGCGGTTTGAAGTCGTGGTAATTGCCCTGACCAAAGTCATGATCGAAATGCAAATCGCTCAGGTGAATCACCCGGACATCGTGCCCATGGTTTTGGGCGGCGTCTCTATAGGTTTGGGCGAAAGTTCGGGACAAGCTGCTTTCGGCAGGGTGTCCATTGAGAATAAGGATCTTTTTGCGCTGCATTGGGGATCTCCAAAATTGACCATGGTCATTTTATAGAATCAATAAATGACCGCGGTCAATAAAAATTTGACCACGGTCAAAAACCATGCAATTTGAACCTATGCAAAAAACGATTCAGAAACGCACTCTAAAAACCCGGGCTCGCCTGATCGCGGCCTCAGAGGAGGTTATTAAAAGGTGTGGCTACGAAGCTTTGAGGGTTGAAGAAGTCGTTCAGGCAGCCGGCGTGGCCAAAGGTACGTTCTTCGCGCATTTCCGCGACAAAGATGCGCTGATGGAAATTCTGATGGCCGCAAAGCTGAACGCTTGTCTCGACCAGGCCGAAGCAGAAAAACCGCCCAAAACAGGGGCGGACATCGTTACCGCCCTCGAGCCGGTTCACAGCTTCATGACATCCGAACGGTATGTGTTTGACCTGTTGATCAGATATTCAGGCGCAACGGCCATTTCAGAAATTGGCCCGATTGCCTATTGTTTTGAAAGATATTTCCGGGTTGTGATGATGTGGCTCGACGACGCGGACGTCCGCAAGGATGTTTCGACGGATCTTTTGGCCGAAGGAGTGCAGGCTTTCTCCATTCAGGCTATGTCCCTGAAGTTCTGTGCTTTGCATTCCGCACAGACATTCACCGACAGGCTGGAAGTCTATCTTGACGCGTGGCTGACCCCGGCAACGTGAGCGCCGCCGAGGTCGGTTTCCTCAGCTGTGGATTGGACCGTCCCCGCAGGCCAAAGCAGCCTCGCGCACCGCTTCCGAATAGGTCGGGTGGGCGTGGCAGGTCAGGGCCAGATCCTCGGCCGAGGCCCCAAATTCCATCGCGACGCAGACTTCGTGGATCAGGTCACCCGCTGCCGGGCCGATGATGTGGCAACCCAGAATGCGATCGGTTTCCTTGTCGGCCAAAATCTTGACGAAACCGTCGGCGGCAAAGTTTGCCTTGGCGCGGCCGTTGCCCATGAACATGAACTTGCCGACCTTGTAGGCGCGGCCCGCGGCCTTGAGCGTCTCTTCGGTTTCGCCCACGTTCGCCACTTCGGGCCAAGTGTAGATCACGCCCGGGATGACGCCATAATTGACGTGACCATGCTTGCCCGCGACCTGCTCGGCGGCAGCCATACCTTCATCCTCGGCCTTGTGCGCCAACATCGGGCCTTCGGTGACGTCGCCGATGGCATAGATGCCCGGAACGTTGGTCTGCCAGTCAGCACCAACCTTGATCTGGCCGTGCGGGGTCATCTCAACGCCCAGAGCCTCAAGCCCAAGACCGTCCGAGAACGGCTTGCGCCCGGTGGCGACCAGAACGGTGTCGGCGTCGATCACATGCTCGCTGTCATCCTTGCGCAACTTGTACGTGACCTTTGCCTTGGTCTTGGTGGCTTCGGTCTTTTGCACCGCTGCGCCCATGATGAACTTCAGACCCTGCTTCTTGAGAATGCGCTGGAAGGTCTTCTGCACCTCGGGGTCCATGCCCGGCGTGATTACGTCGAGGAACTCGATCACGGTGACCTCGGCGCCCAGACGCTGATAGACGGACCCCAGTTCCAGACCGATAACACCCGCGCCAATCACGACCATCTTTTTCGGGATCTTGCCTAACGACAAGGCACCGGTCGACGTCACGACGACCTTTTCGTCCACTTCAACGCCCGGCAGCGAAGCTGGCTCGGACCCGGACGCGATGATGATGTTCTTGGCGGCGTGGACCTCATCGCCCACCTTCACCTGACCAGCCGCGGGGATCGAACCCCAACCCTTGAGCCAGTCGATCTTGTTCTTCTTGAACAGGAACTCGATACCCTTGGTGTTGCCCTCGATGGTTTCTTCCTTGTAGGCCTGCATCTGTTTCCAGTCGACCGAAGGGCTTTTGCCCTTCAGGCCCATCTTGGCAAAGTTATGCTCTGCCTCATGCAATTGATGAGAGGCGTGCAGCAGCGCCTTGGACGGGATACAGCCCACGTTCAGGCAGGTCCCGCCCAGGGCTTCACGCCCTTCGACAACGGCGGTTTTCAGGCCCAGCTGGGCGCAACGGATGGCGCAGACATAGCCGCCGGGGCCGGCGCCGATTACGATGACGTCATAGTTTGCCATTATACTCTCCTAAGTCGACCGGATGGACCGGTGGCTGCATGATTCAGCGTGGCCGGATCATGCGGTGTTTTCTTCAAACCGGTTCCAGCAGCTTGATCGTTATATGTGCAATGCCGCCCCGTTCATGGTGCATCGCCAACTCTTCCGAGCCAAAAAAAGCCCGGGCCTTGTCCAGGTTCGTGACCTCGAACATGGCGATGGCATGGTCGGCCTGATCCGGGTCACGCCAGACGTGCAGGTCGCGGATACCCGCGGCCTTGCGCATAGGCTTGTCCTCGCGGAACACTTTCAGCCAGGCATCGAAATCGGCCACATCGGCCTGCCACAATACATGAGTTGCCATAATTACAGATCCATCAGCAGGCGGCGCGGATCTTCCAGCGCCTCTTTCACACGAACAAGGAATGTCACCGCACCCTTACCGTCAACAATCCGGTGGTCATAGGACAACGCCAGATACATCATCGGACGGATTTTGATCTCACCGTTGATGACCATCGGGCGGTCCTGAATCTTGTGCATGCCCAGAATACCGGATTGCGGGGGGTTCAGGATCGGCGACGACATCAACGAGCCGTAAACGCCACCATTTGAGATGGTGAAGGTGCCGCCCTGCATCTCGGCCATCGACAGCTTGCCATCACGGGCCCGCTTGCCCTTTTCGGCGATGGCTTTTTCGATCGCGGCGAAGGACATGCTGTCGGCGTCGCGGATGACCGGAACCACCAGACCCTGCGGCGTACCTGCGGCGACGCCCATATGCACGAAATTCTTGTAGACGATGTCGGTGCCGTCGATCTCGGCGTTCACCTCGGGCACTTCCTTCAACGCATGGCAGCAGGCCTTGGTGAAGAAAGACATAAAGCCCAAACGCACGCCGTGTTTCTTCTCGAACTGGTCTTTGTACTGGTTGCGCAGAGCCATCACCTCGGTCATGTCCACCTCGTTGAAGGTGGTCAGGATCGCAGCGGTGTTTTGCGCGTCCTTCAGGCGCTTGGCGATGGTCTGGCGCAGACGAGTCATGCGTACGCGTTCCTCGCGCGATGCATCCTCGGCCGCTACTGGCGCGCGTGGTGCGGGCGCAGGGGCCGGAGCCGCAGCAGGGGCCGGTGCGGCTGCAGTTGCCACGGCCCGGACCACGTCATCTTTCATGATGCGGCCATCGCGACCCGTGCCAGTGACCTGATCGGCGGACAATCCGGCTTCGGCCATCGCTTTTTCGGCCGAGGGCGCATTGGCCACGTCCTTGCCCGAGGTTGCCGCCGCCGGGGCGGCTGCGACCGGAGCAGCGGCAGGAGCTGCAACGGCACCTGCGCCCGAGATCACCGCCAGCTTGGCCGACGCGTCCACGGTGGTTCCTTCGGGAGCCACGATTTCCGCCAGAACGCCAGCGGCCGGGGCAGGGACCTCGACCGAGACCTTGTCGGTTTCCAACTCACACAGCATTTCGTCCTGCGCGACGGCATCGCCAACCTGTTTGAACCAGGTGGATACGGTGGCCTCGGTGACCGACTCGCCCAAGGTGGGCACCATCACATCAACGCTGCCTGCACCAGTGGCCGGTGCGGCCTCGGCTGCGGGGGCCGCGGCCGGTGCAGGTGCTGCCGCGGCGCCTTCACCTGCGGCGATGGTCGCCAGCAAAGCATCGACGCCGACGGTTTCACCCTCGGCGGCTACGATCTCGCCCATCACACCCGCTGTGGGCGAAGGGACTTCGACGGTCACTTTGTCGGTTTCAAGCTCACAGAGCATCTCATCCACAGCCACGGCATCACCGGGTTTCTTGAACCACGTCGCAACGGTGGCTTCGGTAACGGATTCGCCAAGCGTGGGAACACGAACTTCAATGGTCATCGTTTACTTTCCTTCGATGCTCAGCGCTTCGTTCACGAGCGCCTCTTGTTGGGCTTTGTGTTGGCTGGCCAGACCGGTGGCGGGCGAGGCCGAGGTTGCGCGACCGACATAGCGGGGCCGGGTATGTTTGGCCTTAATACGAGTCAGAACCCATTCGATATTGGGTTCGATAAATGTCCAGGCACCTTGGTTCTTGGGTTCTTCCTGACACCAGATGATCTCGGCCCCCTTGAAGCGCTCAAGCTCATTGATCAGTGAATGCGCCGGGAACGGATAGTACTGTTCGATCCGCATCAGGTAGACATCGTCGATGCCGCGTGCGTCACGCTCTTCCAGCAGGTCGTAATAGACCTTGCCGGAACACATCACGACACGTTTGATCTTGTTGTCCTTGACCAGCTTAGTCTCGGAGTTGCCCTGCTGCGCATCGTCCCACAGCACCCGGTGGAAGCTGGAGCCAGTGGTGAACTCTTCGGCGGTGCTGACCGCCAGCTTGTGGCGCAGCAGCGATTTCGGTGTCACCAGGATCAGCGGTTTGCGGAAGGTCCGGTGCAACTGACGGCGCAGGATGTGGAAATAGTTCGCGGGCGTTGTACAGTTCGCTACGATCCAGTTGTCCTGACCGCACATTTGCAGGAACCGTTCCAGGCGTGCCGAACTATGCTCGGGGCCTTGCCCTTCGAAGCCGTGCGGCAGCAGGGTCACAAGGCCGGACATCCGCAGCCATTTGCTTTCGCCCGAGCTTATGAACTGGTCGAACATGATCTGCGCGCCGTTGGCGAAATCACCAAACTGTGCTTCCCAAAGGGTCAGCGCGTTGGGTTCCGCCAGCGAATACCCGTATTCGAAGCCCAAAACCGCGTATTCCGACAGCATCGAGTCGATCACGTCGTATTTCGACTGACCGGCACGGATGTTGTTCAGCGGGTAATACCGCTCTTCGTTTTCCTGGTGCACAAAGCCCGAGTGGCGCTGGCTGAACGTGCCGCGTGTCGCGTCCTGACCGGACAGGCGAACCGGGAAACCTTCGGTCAGCAGCGAGCCAAATGCCAGCGCTTCACCGGTCGCCCAGTCAAAGCCCTTTCCGCTGTCGAACATCTGCCTCTTGTGGTCCAGCAGGCGACCCACAGTCTTGTGCAAGGCAACGTCCTCAGGCGCGTGCGTCAGAGCCTTGCCGATCTCGACCAGTGTAACAGGCGTGATCGCGGTTTCGCCGCGCACGTATTCTTCTTTGTTCTTGTCCAAATGCGACCAGCGCCCGTCCAGCCAGTCGGCCTTGTTGGGCTTGTAGTCCTTGCCCGCCTCGAACTCATCGTTCAGATGCGCCTGGAAGGCGGCTTTCATGTCCTCGATCTCACCTTCCGGAATCAGGCCATCCTTGACCAAGCGTTCGGTGTACAGAGACAGCGTAGTCTTATGTGTCTTGATCTTCTTGTACATGATCGGGTTGGTGAACATGGGCTCATCGCCCTCGTTATGACCAAACCGGCGGTAGCAGAAGATGTCGATGACCACGTCCTTGTGGAACTTCTGGCGGAACTCGGTCGCCACCTTGGCAGCGTGGGTCACAGCCTCGGGGTCGTCGCCGTTTACGTGGAAGATCGGTGCCTCAACCATCAGCGCGATATCGGTGGGATACGGGCTGGAGCGCGAGAAATGCGGCGCAGTGGTGAAACCGATCTGGTTGTTGACTACGATATGCATGGTGCCGCCGGTCTTGTGACCACGCAGACCCGACAAGCCGAAGCCTTCGGCCACAACACCCTGGCCGGCAAAGGCCGCATCGCCGTGCAGCAGGATGCCCATTACCGCAGTACGGTCAGTGTCGTTCAACTGATCCTGCTTGGCACGGACTTTGCCCAGAACCACCGGGTTCACCGCCTCAAGGTGCGAGGGGTTCGCGGTCAGAGATAGGTGCACGCTATTGCCGTCGAATTCACGGTCGCTGGACGCGCCAAGGTGGTATTTTACGTCGCCCGACCCATCCACGTCCTCGGGCTTGAAGCTGCCGCCCTGAAATTCGTTGAAGATCGCGCGATAGGGTTTGTTCATCACATTGGCCAGAATGTTCAGGCGGCCCCGGTGCGGCATTCCGATGACGATGTCCTTGATCCCCAATGCGCCACCGCGCTTGATGATCTGCTCCATCGCCGGGATCAACGCTTCACCGCCGTCCAGACCGAACCGCTTGGTGCCCATATACTTGACGTGCAGGAACTTCTCGAAACCTTCAGCCTCGACCATCTTGTTCAGGATCGCCTTACGGCCTTCCTTGGTGAACTGGATTTCCTTGCCATAGCCTTCGATCCGTTCTTTCAGCCATGCGGCCTGTTCGGGATCCGAGATATGCATGTATTGCAGCGCAAACGTGCCGCAATAAGTCCGCTTCACGATCTCGACGATCTGGCGCATGCTGGCCATCTGAAGGCCCAGCACGTTGTCAATAAAGATCGGTCGATCCATGTCGGCTTCGGTGAAGCCATAGGTCCTGGGGTCCAGCTCAGGGTGTGTGCTGGCTGCGCGCATCCCCAGCGGGTCCAGATTGGCGGCCAGATGACCCCGGATCCGATAGGCCCGGATCAGCATCAGCGCCCGCAGGCTGTCCAGAACCGCACGTTTGATCTGGTCTTCGCTGACCTCAACGCCCTTGTCCGCAGCCTTGTCCTTGATCTTCTTGCCCGCTGCCTTGGCGTCGATCTCCGCCCATTCGCCGGTCAGAGCACCGGTCAGATCATCCGCCGGCGTCGGAGGCCAGTCGGTGCGTGCCCAGGACGGCCCTTCGGCCTCTTTCTGAACGTCCGGTGTGGCGTCACCCATGGCCTTGAAGAACTCGGCCCAGGCGGCATCTACCGCCCCGGGATTCTTGGTGTACTGGGCATAAAGCTGCTCCAGATACTCGGCATTGTGCCCCTGCATGAAGCTTGAGGCGTGGAACGCGGAATTGGGCGTATGTTCGGTCATTGGGCTACCTCATATGGGTTGGGACCGTATTGGTTGGTGCCTGGTTGAGACGGGCGGGTCAGCCACCACAGAACCAGGAGGGGCGACACAAACAGAACGAAAAGTGTCGGAAGGACGACCAGCAACGTGGCGCGGGTGAACAGAATGTCCAGATTGCCGCCATGCTGGAAATGAGAGGCAAGGCCGATGCCAAAAACAAGCACGGCCCCGGCGCCAAGGATCAATAGGATTGGCAGCAGAGCATAAAGCCCGCTGCGCCCGGTATCATGCATCCGCCGCCACGCGACGGCCAGATGCGGGAAGAACACGATCAGGCTGACGATGCTTTGCACCGGCTGGTTGGACGTTGCGGTGACTTGTTTGACTTCATCGGTCTGCGTCGTAGCGACCTGAGTGAAGAACTGCCAGTCGATGACCCCGGCGATAAAGCTCCAGATCACGATGAACAGGAAAAAGAACCAGTATTCGGGCCGCGAGGCGCGACCCGAGAAGGTGAAGAACTTGGAAAAACAGGTGCGGATGGCGTCGGAGAAGGTCATTGCTTTTGCCTTATCGTTCGACGTCTTATGTCCAGAGTTAAGGCGGCATGAGGCGTTCTGCCGAAGGCCTCTTTGAACTCCGCTTCGTCAAATCTCCAAAACCAAATTTTTGCGGGTCCAGCGCCCAAATCGGGTTCTGGAAGTGGGCGGTTTTCCAAGTCGGTGGGTTTTCTGTCCAAACTCTGCTTTGCTATGTTTGCTTGGCTCGATGGGTATCCCCAAGTTGTCGCCGAAAGGTATCTAGAAGGACCATACTCACGTTCACGAGTTTCGCCTAGATCCTCGATATTGAATGCCCAGATTGCATCTCTTATTTTTGTCGCGTCCTCGAACGAAGTACTATGATAGTTGCAACCCAAACTAATGCTGGAAGCAGTTTCGTCTTTGCGATCAGATAGCAACAAGAATGCGCTGGGGTTTTGGTCCGTCCACAACACTTCATAGTGTCCTAATTCGGCTCCTTCAGAAATTGTGTTTACATGATCGAGAAGGTTAGTGGACACACCAGTTTCTAGATCCAACTCGAGCGGGTTGTGATCCTTGTACGTAAAAGCAGGCAGTAAGTACCCATCTGTGACGAGCCCCAGCATTGAGTCAGTGAAGGGTGCTCGGAAACGCTTCCACCCTCTAGCAAGAAACTTTTGAGAAATAGCTACGGTATCCTCGGTCGACCAAGTACAAAGTTCGATTACGTCCTTTGTTGGCTTGGAGAAGTCGGGCGATGCGTTCGCACCAGCTGTTGATGCAGAGTACAGGCAGGCAAGAACAATAACCAAAACATGCCGAAAGCGAGGGAACTTCTTCCCCCGCTTCGCAAAGCATGTACTTTGGTGCGCCATCGCGACTACCCAATCGCTTCCAGCACAGCCTCACCCAACTGCGCTGGGCTTTCGGCCACGACGATACCGGCCGAGCGCATGGCTTCGATCTTGTCCTCGGCACCGCCCTTGCCACCGGCGACAATCGCGCCCGCGTGGCCCATGCGGCGGCCCGGAGGGGCCGTGCGGCCTGCGATGAAACCGGCGGTCGGCTTTTTGCGGCCCTTCTTGGCCTCATCCGCCAGGAACTGCGCGGCTTCTTCTTCGGCCGAGCCGCCGATCTCACCGATCATGATGATCGAGTGGGTTTCGTCATCGGCCAGGAACCATTCCAGCACGTCGATATGCTCAGTCCCTTTGATCGGATCGCCGCCGATGCCCACACAGGTGGACTGGCCCAGGCCTACGTCTGTTGTCTGTTTCACAGCTTCATAAGTAAGCGTACCCGAGCGGGAAACGACACCCACGCTCCCGCGTTTGTGAATGTGGCCGGGCATGATGCCGATCTTGCAGGCGTCGGGCGTGATCACACCGGGGCAGTTCGGCCCGATCAGGCGTGACTTGCTGCCTTCCAGCGCGCGCTTCACCTTCATCATGTCCAGAACCGGAATGCCTTCGGTGATGCAGACGATCACTTCCATCTCGGCATCAATCGCTTCGAGGATCGAATCCGCTGCGAAGGGCGGCGGAACATAGATCACGCTGGCGTTGGCTTCGGTCACGGCCTTGGCTTCGTGGACCGAGTTGAACACGGGCAGGTCAAGATGTGTCATGCCGCCTTTGCCGGGGGTCACGCCGCCGACCATCTTGGTGCCATACGCGATGGCCTGTTCGCTGTGGAATGTGCCCTGCGAGCCAGTAAAGCCCTGACAGATCACTTTGGTATTTTCGTCGATGAGGACTGCCATTTGGCGTTCTCCTTTATTGGATTTCTGAGGGCGCGCCTATTCGTCGTAAATTAGCGACGGGACTCTTCCCTGTGGTACTGGTTGAGAAATCAGAAACACGTTGCTTGTCGTGCTCCCCATGTCTTTTGCGTCGTGTGTAAGAAGGCTGCCGTTTGGAAGCTGGATAGCGTATTCGAACCTGTCGGATGGAAACTCTTCTTCAGTTCCTGAGCCCACTGCCGAGTGGGCTGCATTCAAAATTGCATTCCCAATGACTGACGAAGGCTCGGAACTTATCGCTCTAATGCCGCAGACCTCGACGTCAGATGCACCTGGGAGGTTCCGAAGGCCAACATAGATCTTGCTATTCGGCACGACATAAACTGAATGAATTGGACCTAGATCCTTTGAGGAATTCAGCGAAGCAGCGCGGGCGTTACTTTGAAAGTTTCCGAAATCAGGAAGGCTTGCCAGACAAGTGCTTGAGAATGCATTAGCCGCTTGTTGCGCAACGCTTCCTTCGGAAGAATGCCTTGAAGGGCTTTCATCACACGCAGAAAGCAAAGCGCTTGAGGCTAACATTCCCGACAGCAGACTTATACGATGGGCTGTGTTCACCCCTTAACCGCCTTCACGATCTTCTCTGCTCCGTCTTTCAGGTTGTCCGCCGCGATCACGTCCAGGCCAGAGGTGTTGATGATCTCTTTGCCCTTCTCGACATTCGTGCCTTCAAGACGCACGACCAGCGGAACCTGCAGGCCGACCTCTTTCACCGCGGCGACAACGCCCTCAGCAATCACATCGCAGCGCATGATGCCGCCGAAGATGTTGACCAGAATACCTTTGACCTGCGGGTCCGAGGTGATGATCTTGAACGCCTCAGTGACTTTCTCTTTGGTGGCACCGCCGCCCACGTCGAGGAAGTTGGCAGGCTCGGCACCGTAGAGCTTGATGATGTCCATCGTCGCCATCGCCAGACCAGCACCGTTGACCATACAGCCGATCTCACCGTCCAGCGCGATGTAGTTCAGGTCGTACTTGGAGGCTTCCAGTTCCTTGGGGTCTTCCTCGGTCGTGTCGCGCAATTCGGCGATGTCGGGGTGGCGGTAAACCGCGTTGCCGTCAAAGCCAACCTTGGCGTCCAGCACTTTCAGGTCGCCCTTGTCGGAAACGATCAGCGGGTTGATTTCCAGCATCTCCATGTCCTTCTCGACGAAGGCGTTATAGAGCTGACCCATCAGCTTGACGCATTGCTTGACCTGCGCGCCTTCCAGGCCCAGCGAGAAGGCGATGCGACGGCCGTGATAGGGCTGATAACCCGTGGCAGGATCGACCGAGAAGGACAGGATTTTCTCGGGCGTGGCGGCTGCCACCTCTTCGATATCCATGCCGCCTTCGGTGGAGCAGACGAACGAGATACGGCTGGTCTGGCGGTCCACCAGCAGGGCCAGGTACAGCTCGCGTTCGATGCCGGAACCGGCCTCGATATAGATGCGGTTGACCTGCTTGCCTGCGGGGCCGGTCTGATGGGTTACCAGCGTGCGGCCCAGCATCTTCTTGGCTTCTTCGGCGGCTTCTTCCACCGACTTGGTCAGACGAACGCCGCCTTTTTCACCAGCGTCGGCCTCTTTGAAAGAACCCTTGCCGCGGCCGCCCGCGTGGATTTGTGCTTTGACAACCCACAGGGGGCCATCCAGTTCACCGGCTGCGGTTTTGGCTTCCTCGGCGCGCAGAACTGCGCGACCTTCGGAGACCGGAGCGCCATAGCTGCGAAGAAGAGCTTTGGCCTGATATTCGTGAATGTTCATCGAAACTGTCCCGTCTGACTACGATTACACCGTTATAGAGGTGCCTAGGGGGCATTTATAAAGGGTTTTTTTATGCCAATGCGGTTTTTAGTGAAGATTTTTCACTTTTGTGATCACAGTTTTTTTGGGTGTGATCACAAAACTATTTATCGATTCGAATCTAACTTACGAAATCGCGGGGCGGGCGCCGCGTCAGTTGAAATAAAGCGCGAAACTTCCGGCGTTGCCTTGTGTCATCCGCTGGAAGGCCAGCCAGTTTGCGTTGGTTATCTTGGGACCCTTGGCGGCATAAGGTATGGCGGCCCGTCCATGAAGCCAGGATAGCAGATCAATCGGCGCAGGATCATCGAACCAGACCGAAACATCTATGCCGTATTCTTCGGGTAAAAACGGATGCGGGGCCAGAAGACGGCCTTCCAAAACGGCTTGCGCGTCGTCCAGAACACTCCTCCAGGCCTGAATCGTTTCATCGTCCAGCGTTATACCCAAAACACTTGATTGGTTCGGGTTCGCAATCCACTCGCGGTCATTATCCGTCTCGCGTTCCAGCGCTTCCCAGAACATGCGGTTTTGCGCCAGCATGTTCAGCCAGTGATCCCGCGCGCGGGCAATTCTTGTGGGGTCGGGTTCGGAGTCCAGTGCTTTGATCAACGCGTAAACTGCGTTGCGGGTCTCGTTTGGGATTTGTTCTTGTATCGTTCGTCTCACACGGTGCTGCATTTTCTTCTGAGAGTCCGTATCCAGGTATTTTGTCAGTTCTTCGGGTGACAGCTTTCGTTCGTGCGCCCGGATTTCATTCCGTATCAGTCGGCGCTGTCGGAACGTGTCACCGTGGTCTATCCTTGCAATCTTGCGCTGTGTTCGCAGGTCTTCCAGTTCTAGCTTTAGTTCGGCTGCTTCACCTGCCTCGGCCATCTCGCTAATTCGAGCTTCCAGATCGCGCTCTTTCTGGCGCAAAAGTTCCAAGTCTTCCTCCTGTTGATCCTCGAACGCGTTCAATTCCTCTAATTGAACTTCCAATGCTGTGATCTTTAGAAGGATGGCATCTGAATTAAAGGATGGCATCTGAATTATAGGTGTTGGGAATTGTGGGTGCATCCGCCAACATGGCCTCGGCAAACAGCAAGTCGGCAAAGATGGTTGAAGGGTCAAAGGCCAGAATGCCCTCGGCGATACCCGAGAGCATGTGTGTGTAGGCCGTCAGCCATGCGTGATCGGCCCCATCGAAGCGTACGGTGAGTGGCGCAATGGTCTCTTCCCTTTCGGGTCGCGCATTGCGGGGCACTGCAAATTGCACCAACAGGTTCGAAACATTCTCGCCTTCATCCAAGAGTCCGTTTCTATTGATGTCGAACCACAGATCGGTCACCACCATCTCGAACGGTTCTGCGGTCTCGGTACTTGTCTGCGCCAGTGTCCCTCGGGCGGCTTCGAGGTCAACGGCGAAGACCTGGATCATCTCGGCAAAGGTTGTCGGCGTGCGGTTATCCGGCGCCGGGTTGGCGGACCTGCCGCGGCTCATTCCAAAAACGCGGCCAAACCCACGGCCGATCCCATATTGGTATTGGGTCTGCAGCAGAACTTCCACCGCGCGCAGCGTTTCGAGCGTGCCGCGCTCGAACGACCCTTCGCGGGCTGTCTCAAGACGTTGCGTCAGTGTTTGCGGGGTCGTTTGGGCCGCAGTGCTGGTGGCGATGCCGAGCAACGCAATCAGAAGCAGTTTCTTCATAAATGTAAGGCCTGTAATAAAAAAACGCGCCGAGCTGTCCCGGCGCGTTTAACCTTGCAATCAATGCGTGTGTCGTCAAGCCAACGAGCTGTCGATGCCTTTGCATGCCTCGATCAGGCCCTTCACGGCGTTGACCGAATTGTCGAAACCAGCCTGCTCTTCTTCGTTCAGCTTGATGTCGACGACACGCTCAATGCCGCCCGCGCCGATCACGGTGGGCACGCCGACATACATGCCTTCAACACCCAGCTCACCGTCACAATAGGCGGCGCAGGGCAGAACGCGCTTCTGGTCTTTCAGATAGGCTTCGGCCATTTCGATTGCCGAAGTTGCGGGCGCATAGAAGGCCGAACCGGTTTTCAGCAGGCCGACGATCTCGGCGCCGCCGTCACGGGTACGCTGCACGATGGCGTCCAGCTTTTCCTGGGTGGTCCAGCCCATCTCGACCAGATCGGGCAGCGGGATACCGGCAACGGTCGAGTAACGGACCGACGGCACCATGGTGTCGCCGTGGCCGCCCAGAACAAACGCAGTCACGTCGCGCATCGACACGTTGAACTCTTCCGACAGGAAATGAGCGAAACGGCCCGAGTCCAGAACGCCTGCCATGCCGCAGACTTTGTTGTGCGGCAGGCCCGAGAACTCGCGCAGAGCCCAGACCATCGCGTCCAGCGGGTTGGTGATGCAGATGACAAACGCGTCGGGCGCGTTGGCGGCGATGCCTTCACCGACCGACTTCATGACCTTCAGGTTGATGCCCAGCAGATCGTCGCGGCTCATGCCCGGTTTGCGCGGCACACCGGCGGTCACGATGCAGACATCTGCGCCTGCGATGTCTTCATAGGACTGGGTTCCTTTCAGCTTGGCGTCGAACCCTTCCGAAGGACCGGACTCAGCGATGTCCAACGCCTTGCCTTCCGGGATGCCTTCGGCGATGTCGAACAGGACGACGTCACCAAGTTCCTTCATTGCTGCGAGGTGGGCGAGCGTGCCGCCGATCTGACCTGCGCCGATCAGCGCGATCTTGGGTCTGGCCATTTGGAATATCTCCGGTCGGTTTTGAAATCGCGGTTGTGCTAGTCGGTAAATGGTTTTCGCGCAAGGGTTATGCAGCGTGGCATACAACCGCATACTGTTTGCACTGTGCTTGGTGATTGCGCTAAACGGCCTGTTAGACAAGCCTATTTACGGGACGCCGCATGTTCGAATTGAACCTGATGTTTTTTGCTGTGGCAATCCCGGCGGTGATCTTTGCCGGTATCTCGAAGGGAGGTTTCGGCTCGGGCGTGGCCTTTGCGTCGTCGTCGATTCTGGCCCTTATCCTCACGCCCGGGCAGGCGTTGGCGCTGATGTTACCAATTCTGATGGTGATCGATGTGACCACTCTGGGGCCGTACTGGAAACGTTGGAGCTGGCCGGATTCACGGCTGCTGATCCTGGGTGCCGTGCCGGGTGTTGCGCTGGGCGCTTGGCTTTATCGTGCAACAAATGACGACCTTCTGCGCCTGCTGATTGGCGGGATTTCGGTCGGCTTCGTGATCTGGCACATGGCGCAGAGCAAAGGTCTGATCCGCGGTTTTGCCAATCGCCTGTCAGCCCCCGCCGGGTTGTTCGCGGGTTTGGTCGCGGGCTTCACCAGTTTTGTCAGTCACGCAGGCGGTCCGCCCGCCGCCGTCTATCTGCTGTCTCAGCGCCTGTCGAAGACCGAGTTCCAGGCCTCGACCGTATTGGTCTTTTGGGTCATCAACGGCGCGAAGTTCATCCCCTACGCCTATCTGGGCCTGTTCACCTGGCACACGGCGCTGGCGGATCTTCTGTTGGCCCCGTTTGCCATCCTTGGCGCGTGGCTGGGTGTTCGGGCGCATTTCATGCTGTCCGAGCGCCTTTTCTTTAGTATCGCCTATGTTTTGTTGACCATAACCGGTAGCAAACTGATCTGGGACGCGCTGACCTAGACGTTGGGGGGCAGCGCCTCGGCCATCTGCTCATAGGCTTGGCCGGTCGCGATCAGGCAAGTCATTCCATCCGGCAGTGTCACCGTTATGGTCCAGCTTCCGGTCTGATCCGAGGCATAGACCTCCATCACCGCACCCTGCCGTGCAATGCCGATGCCGCGTCGTGTCTCGCCATAGGTTTCGGCCAGCCGTTTCACCACGTCCTCGCGCGGGGCGCAGGTGCGGGCCTCAACCTGTTGTGCAGCCAGAGCCACGATTCCGAGGCTCATCGTCATCTTGAAGAACGTCTTTTTCATCTCTCACCCCTTTCGATTCCATCTGGCAAACAGAGTGCGGTCGGAGGACAGAAATCTGGTTAAAACTCCGCGCGTTGCGTCACGTATGCTGCGCTGCGGCAATTTTCCTCTTGAACTTTCCAGTAAAAAATGGCCCATTCCGCGCAACAATCTTTCAAAGGGAGAGGCCAATGGACCCCCGTCAGCGCCCCTATCGTTCCGTTCTCTATATCCCCGGCTCGCGCGACCGGGCGCTAGATAAGGCGCGTACCTTGCCGGTGGATGCGATCATATTTGACCTCGAAGATGCAGTTTCGGCGGATGAAAAGGCAAACGCCCGCGAAACACTCAAAACTGCCCTGGCGGCCGGGGGCTACGGCTCGCGGGTCAAGATCGTCCGCATCAACGGGTTGGACACCGAATGGGGCCGCGCCGATGCCGAAGCGGTGCGCGAGATGGATGCTGATGTGGTGCTGCTGCCAAAGGTGAATTCTGCCACTGATGTGGAAGCGCTGGCCGCGATTACTGGCGACACGCCGATCTGGGCGATGATGGAGACCCCGCGCGGCATGCTGAACGCCGCCGAGATCGCGGCGCACCCATTGATGGCCGGGTTCGTCATGGGCACCAACGACTTGGCCAAGGAGTTGCAGACCCGTTTCCGCCCGGATCGCCTGCCGATGATGACCTCTCTCGGTCTGTGCCTGCTGGCTGCCAAGGCCGAGGGCCTAATCATTGTCGATGGTGTCTATAATGCCTTCAAGGATGGCGAAGGTCTGGCCGCTGAATGCGAACAGGGCCGAGACATGGGTTTTGATGGCAAAACCCTGATCCATCCTGCACAGGTGGATATCACCAATGCAGCCTATGCCCCGTCGGATACCGAAATCGACCTGGCCCGCCGCCAGATTGCGGCCTTTGAAGAGGTTGAGTCGCAAGGGCAGGGTGTTGCTGTCGTCGATGGCAAAATCGTTGAAAACCTGCATGTTGTAACTGCCCGCGAAATTCTGGCAAAAGCGGAGGCGATTTCAGCTTTGCAAGCGGGGTAAGCCAGCATGGGCTTTGTTCTTCTAATTCTTGGGGTGGCGCTTTGGTGGGCCGCCCATCTGTTCAAACGCGTGATGCCGGCGCAGCGCGCGGCCATGGGCAATGGTGGCAAGGGCGCAGTGGCGCTGGCGCTGGTCGCAGCGATTTTGCTGATGATCTTCGGCTATCGCATGACCGACTTCATCCATGTCTGGTCGCCGCCGTCCTTCATGATCCACATCAACAACCTGCTGGTGCTGATTGCCATCTACATGATGAGCCCCGCCGGTCAGAAAGGTCGCCTGCTGAACAAGACGCGTCATCCGATGCTGGCCGGTTTCCGTGCCTGGGCCTTTGCGCATTTGCTGGTGAATGGCGATCTGGCTTCGATCATCCTGTTCGGTGGTCTGTTCCTATGGGCCATGGTCGAGGTGGTCGTGATCAACCGCGCCGAGCCCGACTGGACCCCGGCTGAGCCCGGCACCTACGGCAAGGACGCGATGTTCTTTGTGGCCTCGATCGTGCTGTTCGGGATCATCGGTTACATTCACGGACTGGTCGGCCCATCGCCGTTCCCGTCATAAGGAGCAGACAAGATGGCAAAACTCTATCGTCTGTTGACCGAGGAAGACACATCCGCCTTCTGCCACAAGGTGTCGGATGCACTGGCAAAGGGGTGGGAGCTGTATGGCGACCCCTCTTATGCCTATGACACAGCCAACAGCGTCATGCGTTGTGCGCAGGCCGTGACCAAAGAGGTCGAGGCCGACTACTCCCCCGAAATGAAACTGGGACAGCAATAATGGCAAAAACCAATCCGGGCCGCTTTTTCGAGGACTACTCCGTTGGGCAGGTGCTGCACCACTCAGTGCCGCGCACCGTAACCGACGGTGAACGGGCGTTGTATCATGCGCTCTACCCTGCGCGACATGCGCTTTATTCCTCGGACGAGTTTGCCCGGGCCAGTGGTCTTCCGCGAAGTCCGATAGATGATCTGGCGGCGTTCCACGTAGTGTTTGGCAAAACCGTTCCCGATATCTCGCTGAACGCGGTTGCCAATCTGGGCTATGCCGAGGGGCGCTGGCTGAAACCGGTCTATTCCGGTGATACGCTGCGGTCTGAATCCGAAGTGATCGGGGTCAAGCAGAACTCGAATGGTAAGACCGGCGTGGTCTGGGTGCGCACACGCGGACTGAACCAGCGCGATGAGGTGGTGATCGAATATGTGCGCTGGGTGATGGTGCGCAAAGCGAACGTCGACGCCCCCGCGCCCGAGGCGGTGGTGCCGGACCTGAAAAAGGTTCTGGAGCCAGGCGATCTTGTTGTGCCCGAGGGGCTGAGTTTCTCGAACTATGATTTTGTCCAGTCAGGTGAGGCGCATCGCTGGGGCGATTACGAGATCGGAGAGACCATCGACCACGTTGATGGTGTGACGGTCGAAGAGGCTGAACATATGCTGGCCACCCGTCTGTGGCAGAACACGGCCAAAGTGCATTTCGACCTGACCTTCCGCCCGGATGGCCGGTTGATCTATGGCGGCCATGTGATTTCTATGGCGCGGGCCCTGTCGTTCAACGGTCTGGCCAATGCGCAGATGATTGTTGGCCTGAACGGCGGAGCACATGCCAACCCCTGTTTCTCGGGCGACACGATCAAGGCTTGGTCCGAGGTTCTGGATAAGGCCGAAACCGGTGTGCCCGGTGTGGGCGCCATCCGACTGCGACTGGTCGCCACCAAGGGTGGTGCGCCCTTTGAACTGAAGGGCGAAGATGGACGATACAAGCCCGGGGTGCTGCTGGATCTGGACTACTGGGCGCTGATGCCGATCTGAGGGCACCCCACATTCATTTGATCGCAGCCTGCGACATTCATGCTAGGCTGCGGTCATGGTCCTGTTCCGCTCACTTGCTGCTTGCCTGTTTCTGACCCCGCCGGCGCTGGGCTGCGATCTTGCGCTGGCTTTGGCGGTGGATGTGTCCGGGTCAGTCGATACAAGCGAATACCGGATTCAGATGGACGGTCTGGCCGCAGGTTTGCGCGATCCCCTCGTGTCCGAGGCGCTGGTGCGCGGGCAAGCGCAGTTGATGCTGGTGCAGTGGACCGGTGCTTCGCGCCAGAAGGTGACGATCCCATGGACCCGGATCGACAGTTTCGACACGCTCGAACGGTTTGCCGATCAGGTGGCCGCCGACCCCCGGGTCTGGCGCAACTTCTCGACCGCGATAGGCGAGGCGCTTGAGATGACCCTGTCCAGCTTTGACGACGTGTCCGAGTGCGCGAGGCACCTTATCGACATTTCGGGCGACGGAGTGTCCAATGAAGGGGTCGAGCCGACCGAGGTGCACGGAGTGTTGCGCAATCAGGGTGTCACGGTCAACGCCATCGCAATCGAGGAAAGCGAGCCGGATCTGACCGCCTATTTCTTTGAAAACGTCATTGTTGGCGAAGGGGCTTTTGTTGTTTCGGCCGCCGGATTTTCAGACTATCCCGAACGAATCCGAAAGAAGCTGCTACGCGAAGTAACACAACAATCTGCCGCTTTGGAGTGAGCGCCGAGGATTCGTGATCACAATGATTGCAACATGAAGGCGCTAACATTGATTTGACTGCATAAGTTTTGTGATCACAGTATTATTTTGTGTGATCACATTATCCCGGTTTCTGCGATATTGTGCCCCTTTTGCCGTTTTTTGCGCGTGCAGCACGTGACAGATAAGCAAAAAAAGGTAAAACGACATGTAGCCAATGAAAGAGGAGCCGACATGGCCGATGTAAATCGGGGCAACCGCCCGCTCTCGCCACATATTATGATTTATCGCCCTCAGATGACGTCTCTGTCTTCGATCATGGTTCGTTTGACCGGGATCGGGGTTTTCGCGGTGGCAATTCTGGTCGTTTGGTGGCTGCTGGCCGCATCGACATCGGAAAGTGCATTCTCGGGGATCGACGGTTTTCTGCGCAGCTGGTTCGGTGACCTCATCCTGACGGCTGCGACCTGGGGGCTATGGTATCACACGCTGGGCCGACTGCGGCACGTCATCTGGGATTTCGGCTATTGTCTCGACATCGAGACCGCTGAGAAACTGGGACTGGGCATGTTCGTTGGTGCGACCGTCCTGACCCTGATCACCGTGCTTGTGGTTTAAGGAGAAGGCACATGCGATATCTGACTGACCGCAAGCGCGCGCAGGGTCTGGGCGCAGGGAAATCCGGCACACTCATTCACTGGCGAACCATGGTTCGGGCGATGATCCTGACCGTATTGGTGCCGATCTTCATCTTCACCTTTGGCGCCGGCATTGGCGGAACCCACGAAGAGGTCGTGGCTTATTTCAGCCGTCCGTTCCCGGCGCTTGTTACAGCGCTCACGTTGGTCGTGGGCCTGCTGCAACTGATGTACGAGGCGCAGGAAGCGATTGAGGACTATGTGCACGGGGTGCTTGAGAAAGTCTCTCTCGCTGCAATGTGGGCCGTGGGCTACACGCTGATGGCTGCCGGGCTGTTTGCCCTGGTCAAGCTGGCCCTGTGATGATGCGCGGTAAGGAACAAGAACAATGACAGCAGCATATGAATATGAAACCCATGAATACGACGTCGTTGTCGTAGGCGCAGGTGGCGCGGGTCTGCGGGCAACGCTGGGCATGGCGGAGCAAGGCTTGCGTACAGCCTGTGTCACGAAGGTTTTTCCGACCCGTTCGCACACGGTTGCGGCGCAGGGCGGCATCGCGGCATCTCTGTCGAACATGGGCCCGGACCACTGGCAGTGGCACATGTATGACACCGTCAAGGGCTCGGACTGGCTGGGTGATACCGACGCGATGGAATACCTCGCGCGCGAAGCTCCCAAAGCTGTATACGAGCTGGAGCACTATGGTGTGCCCTTCAGCCGGACCGAAGAAGGCAAGATCTATCAGCGTCCCTTTGGTGGTCATACCACCGAATTCGGCGAAGGCCCCGCGGTACAGCGGACCTGTGCCGCCGCCGACCGGACCGGCCACGCGATCCTGCACACGCTGTATGGGCAGAGCCTTAAGAACAACGCCGAGTTCTATATCGAGTATTTCGCCATCGACCTGATTATGTCCGAGGGCGGTCAGTGTCAGGGTGTCGTCTGCTGGAAGCTGGACGACGGCACGATGCATGTCTTCAACGCCAAGATGGTGGTGCTGGCGACCGGCGGTTATGGCCGGGCCTATTTCAGCGCGACCTCGGCCCATACCTGCACCGGTGACGGTGGCGGCATGGTGGCCCGTGCGGGCCTGGCGCTGCAGGACATGGAGTTTGTTCAGTTCCACCCGACCGGCATCTATGGGTCAGGCTGCCTGATTACCGAAGGCGCACGGGGTGAAGGCGGATACCTGACCAACTCGGAAGGCGAGCGTTTCATGGAGCGTTACGCGCCGCAGTACAAGGACCTTGCGCCGCGCGACTACGTTTCGCGTTCGATGACCATGGAGATCCGCGAAGGCCGAGGCCATGGCGACGGTGGCGACCACATCCACCTGAACCTCAGCCACCTGCCAGCCGAAGCGCTGGCGGAACGTTTGCCGGGGATTTCGGAATCGGCACGCGTTTTTGCCGGTGTTGACGTTACCAAGGAACCGATCCCGGTTCTGCCGACCGTGCACTATAACATGGGCGGTATCCCGACCAACTATTGGGGTGAGGTTCTGAACCCGACCGCCGACAACCCAACCGGTGTTGTGCCGGGTCTGATGGCGGTGGGTGAGGCCGGGTGTGCCTCGGTTCACGGCGCGAACCGTCTGGGTTCGAACTCGCTGATTGACCTTGTGGTGTTTGGCCGCGCGGCTGCGATCCGGGCAGGTGAGGTTGTTGACGCCAAGGCAGCGAACCCGGTTCTGAACCAGGCTTCGGTCGATAAGGCATTTGATCGTTTCGATGCTGTGCGCAATGCCACCGGCGAGATCGCGACTGCTGATCTGCGTCTTGAGATGCAGCGGACCATGCAGGAAGACGCGGCCGTGTTCCGGACCGCCAAGACCATGGCCGAGGGCGTCGAGAAGATGACGGCAATCGCCGCCAAGATGGACGACCTGAAAGTTACCGACCGCTCTCTGGTCTGGAACAGTGACCTGATGGAAACGCTGGAACTGACCAACCTGATGCCGAGCGCTCTGGCCACTATCGTCGGTGCCGAGGCTCGTAAGGAGTCCCGTGGCGCGCACGCGCATGAGGACTTCACCGAGCGTGATGACGAGAACTGGCGCGTCCACACAGTTTCACGCGTTGAGGGTAACAAGGTAGACCTCAGCTATCGCCCGGTCATCGTTGATCCGCTGACCACCGAAGACGAAGGCGGCATCAGCCTCAAGAAAATCGCGCCCAAGGCGCGGACGTTCTAAGGAGAGGAACTTATGGTACAACTGACCCTCCCCAAGAATTCGCGCATCACGACGGGCAAAACCTGGCCCAAGCCGGAAGGCGCGACCAATGTGCGAAAGTTCCAGATCTATCGCTGGAATCCCGAAGACGGCAAAAACCCGCAGCTCGACACCTATTTCGTCGACATGGATAGCTGCGGCCCGATGGTTCTGGACGCGCTGATCAAGATCAAGAACGAGATCGACCCGACCCTGACTTTCCGTCGGTCGTGCCGCGAAGGCATCTGTGGATCCTGCGCGATGAATATCGACGGGATCAACACGCTGGCCTGTATCTATGGCATGGATGAGATCAAGGGCGACGTAAAGATCTATCCGCTGCCGCATATGCCGGTGGTCAAAGACCTGATCCCCGACCTGACCCATTTCTACGCGCAGCACGCCTCGATCATGCCCTGGCTGGAAACCAAGACCAATCGCCCCGCGAAAGAGTGGAAGCAGTCGATCGAAGACCGCAAGAAACTGGATGGTCTCTATGAATGCGTGATGTGCGCCAGCTGCTCGACCTCGTGCCCGAGCTATTGGTGGAACGGCGACCGTTACCTTGGGCCGGCCGCACTGCTGCACGCTTATCGCTGGATCATAGACAGCCGCGATGAGGCCACAGGAGAGCGTCTGGATGAGCTGGAAGATCCATTCAAACTGTATCGCTGCCACACGATCATGAACTGTGCCAAGACCTGCCCGAAAGGTCTGAACCCGGCCAAGGCAATTGCTGAGATCAAGAAGATGATGATCGATCGCGGAGTTTAAGCGACGCCCAAAAGACTGCACTCGCCGCATTGCGGCGAGTGCATGGCGAGATTGCAATACTATGCAATGCAAGCCGTTCTGTTCAGGTCTATTCTGCCTGCAGGGAGGAGTGATGGAACCGAAACGGGATCGCTCCGATGCAAGAACAAAAAGCAGAAAACACCAAAGCAGCCGAAGCTCTGGCTTTGTTGGAACAGGCTTGGGCCTACTACACTCCTGAACCTGCGCTCGTGTCTCAGGAGCAGCACGAACCAGAGCTGTTCGAATACGCGAACGCCGCCTGACACTTGAATTCACGCAGAGATTGGGCAATGCATAAGTATGCCCATTCTGTTGCTTTTATTGGCCGCTGGCGTGTTTGCCTATTTCGTCTGGCGGTCACGGACGTCCTCTTTGACACGCGATTGCCGATGGCGGCAGCACCGAAAAGAAGGTGTCTGGATTTGCGCCTATTGTGGGGCGCGGCAAGACGGGGAAAACGCCCCGACAGCCTGCCTGCAGGGCAAACAGTAAATCAACAGGGCGATGTCGCGCCCTGTTATTGGTTATGCTGTGTCCGGAAAAGCCGCCTGCAGGGCAATCTCAACCATTTCGCCGAAGCTGCTTTCGCGTTCCGACGAGGGTAGAGCCTCACCCGTCAGAAGATGATCGGACACTGTCAGTACGGCCAGTGCCCGGCAGTTGTGGCGTGCGGCCAGAATGTACAGCTCGGCGGCTTCCATCTCGACCCCCAGGATGCCGTGCCGAACCATCTGTTCGTTCAGGTCGGGGCGTTCGTCATAGAAGACATCGGACGAATAAATCCCGCCAACGTGGGTGGGCGTGCCTTTGGCTTCGGCAGCCTTGACTGCAGCCTGCAGCAAGCCCCAATCGGCGCAGGGCGCAAAGTTCAACTCTTTCAGGATGCCGCGCGATGGTGTGCTGAGGGTGGTCGATGTCATCGCCAGGATTACATCGCGGATTTTGACGCTGTCCTGCATCCCGCCACACGAACCGATCCGGATCAGAGTCTTGGCACCATAGTCACTGATCAGTTCATTGGCATAGATCGACAGGGACGGCATTCCCATCCCGCTGCCCTGAATTGTAACCGGGTTCCCCTTCCAGGTACCGGTAAAACCCAGCATGCCGCGCACGTTATTGACAAGTTTTGCATCCTGCAAAAACGTCTCTGCGGCCCATTTCGCGCGATACGGATCGCCGGGCATTAAAACGGTTTCAGCGATTTCACCTTTTTCGGCACCAATATGAATTGTCATCTCTGATCCAATTCCCGTCAGATTTCCAAATCCGAAATATCAGCGCCGGCGTTCAATGCATCGTGAACCCATTGCGGTTTGCGTCCGCGACCGGACCACGTCTGGTCCGGGTTGGCAGGGTTTTTGTATTTTGCGCTGGATTTTGCGCCTTTGGTCGACTTTGCTGCGCCTGCCGAGAGTTCCGACAGAGAGAACCCAAATTCAGCGGCAGCATTTTCTGCGGCTTTCAACGCCTCTTTACGTTCGCGCTTTTCCGCGCTTTTGAGTGCAGTTTCCACCTTATCACGCAATTCCAGTAGTTCTTTGCGTGACATTTTCTCAAGGCTGATCGCCATTTCTTTCTCCATTCCGAAATACACCACGAATGGGCGTAATAGACCACCGTAAGTTGAAACCCGGTTTTTATCTATACCTTACTTAAAGGCAATGGATTTGGAGATGAAAACGGAAATGCGGCCGTTATTGGGCCGCAATGTACTGTGGATCGACCAGAGTCACAATATCATCCATAATTGCGTTGAGCTCGAAATTCTTGGGCGTATAGATCTTGGACACACCCATTGCCGCGAGTTTTGCGGCATCGTCATCGGGAATGATTCCTCCGACGATCACGGGAACATCGTCCAAACCGGCTTCGCGCAAGTGCGTCATGACCTCCTGCACCAGTGGAATATGGCTGCCGGACAGGATTGACAGGCCAATCACGTGGGCCTTGTCCTCGATCGCGGCGGCGATGATTTCCTCGGGCGTCAGGCGGATGCCCTCATAGCTGATATCCATACCGCAATCGCGGGCGCGGAAGGCGATCTGTTCGGCGCCGTTGGAGTGGCCGTCCAAACCCGGTTTACCGACCAGGAATTTCAGACGGCGCCCCAATTTGTCGCTGACGGCATCAACTGCGGCGCGCAGGTCGTCCAGACCTTCGGTCTTGTTCGACACTGAACCGGAAACGCCCGTCGGGCCGCGATAGGTGCCGTAGACCTTGCGCATTTCCTCTGCCCATTCACCGGTGGTGACGCCCGCCTTTGCTGCGGCAATCGACGGCTCCATGACATTGGCGCCGGTCTGCGCCGCTTCGCGCAACGCGGACAGAGCCACCGAAACGGCCGCGTCGTCACGCTCGGACCGCCACTCGTTCAGTCGGGCAATCTGTTCCTGCTGTACCGCCGGGTCGACGACCATGATGCCGCCATCTTCGGTTTGCAGCGGTGAGGGCTCACCCTCAGTCCATTTGTTCACGCCGACAACAACGGTTTCATTGCGTTCGATCCGGTTCAGACGCTCCGCATTCGAATCGACCAGACGCGATTTCATGTATTCGATTGAGGCAACCGCACCACCCATCGAATCCAGGTTGGCCAATTCGGCCCGCGCACCCTCTTTCAACTCCTCGACCTTGGCATCCACGGCCGGGTTGCCGTCAAACAGGTCGCCGTATTCCAGCAGGTCTGTCTCATATGCCAGGATCTGCTGCATCCGCATCGACCATTGCTGATCCCAGGGGCGCGGCAAGCCAAGTGCTTCGTTCCATGCGGGCAGCTGCACTGCACGGGCGCGCGCCTTTTTCGACAGGGTCACGGCCAGCATCTCGATCAGGATGCGGTAAACGTTGTTCTCGGGTTGCTGCTCGGTCAGACCCAGAGAGTTTACCTGAACGCCATAGCGAAAGCGGCGGAACTTGGGGTCTTCGACGCCGTAGCGGTCTTTCAGAATCTCGTCCCAAAGATCGACAAAGGCGCGCATTTTGCACATTTCGGTGACAAATCGGATACCGGCATTCACGAAAAACGAAATTCGGCCGCAAAGAGCGGGGAAATCCTCGGCCGGGACCCGAGGGCGCAATTCGTCCAGCACGGCAATCGCGGTAGCCAGCGCATAAGCCAGTTCCTGTTCGGGTGTCGCACCAGCTTCTTGCAGGTGATAGGAACACACGTTCATCGGGTTCCATTTGGGCACGTTGGTATAGCAATACTCGGCCACGTCCGCGATCATCTTCAGCGAGGGCTTCGGCGGGCATACATATGTGCCGCGGCTCAGGTATTCCTTGATCAGATCGTTCTGAACGGTGCCCTGAAGTTTGGCGACATCCGCGCCCTGCTCCTCGGCAACTGCGATGTACAGCGCCAAAAGCCAAGGGGCCGTGGCATTGATCGTCATCGAGGTGTTCATTTGCTCCAGCGGGATCTGATCGAACAGCACCCGCATGTCGCCCAGATGGCTGATCGGCACGCCCACCTTGCCTACCTCTCCGCGCGCCAATGTATGGTCGCTGTCATAGCCGGTCTGAGTCGGCAGATCGAAGGCCACTGACAGACCCGTTTGGCCCTTGGCCAGGTTGCCACGATACAGGGCGTTCGACGCCTTGGCGGTGGAATGACCGGCATAGGTTCGGATGAGCCAGGGGCGATCTTTCTGCGTCTGCGTCATAACGGGACCTCGTGCTTTGCGTGGGCAAGAAAATTACGTTCAAGCGTTCTAAAGCGCAATTTTCGGGATATGTCAATTCGCTGCGTCGCGGCATATTTGGTTCTTCAGATTGTAGGTGCAACGGTTTGGTGGCAGGGTGCGCGCATGACTCAGACCGTGGAACTTCCGCTTTGGCTGTTTTTGCTGATCCTGGTTTTTGCCGTGGTCACGCTGGCTTCGCATTTTTTGTTCCCATCCGTACGCTGGTTTTTCCGCCATCGCCTTGAACGCGCGGTCAAGCGCCTGAACAAACGGCTGCAAAGGCCGATTCAACCGTTCAAGCTGGCGCGGCGACACGACATGATTCAGCGCCTGATCTATGACCCGCAAGTCGGGCAGGCGGTTCAGGACTTTGCGCGCGAGGAACGTGTTCCGCAAGCCGTGGCCTTTGAAACCGCACGCCGGTATGCGCGTGAGATTGTGCCCTCCTTTTCCGCTGTTGCTTATTTCAGCGTCGCTATTCGTTTGACCCGGATGCTGAGCAATGCCTTCTACAATGTCCGGCTCAGCTATATGGATGAAAAGGCCATCAGTGACATCGATCCCGATGCAACGGTTGTTTTCGTCATGAACCACCGCAGCAATATGGACTATGTGCTGGTCACCTATCTGGCGGCGCAGCAATCGGCCTTGTCGTATGCTGTAGGCGAATGGGCGCGGGTCTGGCCGCTCAGCCGCCTTATCCGGGCGATGGGAGCTTACTTTATTCGTCGTAAATCGGGCAGTGAGCTGTATCGGCAAGTGCTGGCCTGTTACGTTCGCCACGCGACTGAGGCCGGTGTAACCCAGGCGATGTTCCCCGAGGGCGGCCTCAGCCTGACCGGTGCGCTTGGGCGTCCAAAGCTCGGGCTGCTGAAATACATCATTGACGCAACGGTGCCCCAAGGGCGCGATGTTGTGTTCGTGCCGGTCGCCCTGAATTATGACCGGGTACTTGAGGATACGATTCTGACCAAGGCCGCCCTAGGCAACGAACGCCGGTTTCGCGCCCGGATCGGCGTGATCACGTGGTGGATACTCAAGCAGATCGGGCGGCGGATGATCGGGCGCTATCAACGATTCGGTGTGGCCTCGGTACGGTACGGGCGACCGGTCTCTCTGCAAGCGTTCCGAACGGAACATGAAACCAACCTGATGACGGATCTGGCCCGTGATCTTATGGCAGGTATCGGGGCTGCGATTCCTCTGGTTCCGGGGCCTGCGGCGTGCTGGCTTGCGCGCGAGATGGGCGAGATCCCCGAAGATGACGCCGTGCAACTTATCGAGCGGCTTATGCGACGTAACGGTATCTCCACGCCTTTGGAGCGCGTGGAAATCGAGGCTGCGATCCAACAATTGCTCGACCGCAACATTCTTAAACGTGAGGGCGGAAAAATATCCGTTTCTGATCAGAGGGTTGACCTGCTGGACTATTATGCGGCTTCAGCGCCATTGGACGCAAAAACAGTTATTGCTGCATCCGCAAAGGAAATTTCTGCACCCGCTGGGTCATAAAATTACAAAATACACTCAAAATATGTTGCAATATTTCTCTCCGGCCAATATCTCATCGTTTAGAGCACGCGATTCTGCATCGCGGCAATGATTTGAATAAAGGAGGCCAACATGGCTCTGGACACCGACAGCGGTATCGCGTCTTACGACGCGCCGGAAAAAGACCTCTATGAGATGGGTGAAATCCCTCCGATGGGGTTTGTGCCCAAAAAAATGTACGCATGGGCGATCCGCAAAGAACGCCACGGCGAGCCGGACACCGCGATGGTGCAGGAAGTTGTGGACGTTCCCGAACTGGACAGCCACGAGGTGCTGGTTCTGGTGATGGCCGCGGGCGTGAACTACAACGGCGTCTGGGCTTCGCTGGGCAAGCCGATCTCGCCGTTTGACGGCCATAAGGCACCCTATCACATCGCTGGTTCGGATGCGTCGGGCATCGTCTGGGCGGTGGGGTCGAAAGTGACTCGCTGGAAGGTCGGCGACGAGGTTGTCATCCACTGCAATCAGGACGATGGCGACGACGAACACTGTAACGGCGGTGACCCAATGTATTCGGACAGCCAGCGGATCTGGGGTTATGAGACGCCGGACGGATCGTTTGCGCAGTTCACCAATGTTCAGGCTCAGCAGCTGATGCCGCGTCCCAAGCACCTGACGTGGGAAGAAAGCGCCTGCTACACGCTGACGCTGGCAACTGCCTATCGGATGCTGTTCGGCCACGAGCCACACGATTTGAAGCCGGGCCAGAACGTTCTGGTTTGGGGCGCGTCGGGCGGGCTGGGCTCCTACGCGATTCAGCTGATCAACACTGCAGGCGCCAATGCGATCGGCGTGATCTCGGACGAAAGCAAGCGCGATTTCGTTATGGGGCTGGGTGCCAAAGGCGTTCTGAACCGCAAGGACTTCAACTGCTGGGGCCAGCTGCCGACGGTGAACACACCGGAATATGCCGAGTGGTTCAAAGAGGCTCGTAAGTTCGGCAAAGCCATCTGGGATATCACCGGCAAAGGTGTGAACGTGGACATGGTGTTCGAACACCCGGGCGAAAGCACTTTTCCGGTCTCTACCTTCGTGGTGAAAAAGGGCGGCATGGTTGTGATTTGCGCTGGTACCACCGGCTATAACCTGACCTTCGACGTCCGTTACATGTGGATGCACCAGAAGCGCCTGCAGGGCTCGCACTTTGCGCATCTGAAACAGGCCGCGGCAGCCAACCAGCTGATGGTCGAGCGCCGTCTGGACCCCTGCATGTCGGAAGTGTTCACCTGGAATGATCTGCCCGAGGCGCACATGAAGATGCTGCGCAACGAGCATAAACCGGGCAACATGTCGGTCCTGGTTCAGGCGCCGCAGACCGGAATGCGCACTCTGGAAGAGGTTCTGGACGCGCGCGGTTGAATCGCACGTAAATAAATCTCAGGCGCCCGCGAATCGACTTATCGGTTCGCGGGCGCAGTTTTTTATGAATAGGTCTACTCTTTTCAGTAATTTACCGATCCTAGCCTCACTTTTTTTGGGGAGTAGAAACCAGTGAATAGGCTAAAAAACACCACACATGTTATGGTTGTGTTAACCCTTCGTTAACCGTTTCGGAGCGACCCTGATGGCGCAGAATGAGTGGATACTGGACGTGTTGTCGGACCTCAACGCCTTCGCTGTTGAGAATGGTTTGATCGCGCTGGCCGAGCAACTGGACGACACTAAGCTGGTCGCCGCCGCCGAGATCGCGTCCATGAAGGCTGAGGTACGGACGCCCGCGGATGGGAACAAAACTCGATATGAGCCAGGTCCTGAAGGACTTGGAAAACACCAGCACGCTTGATGAGTTAAGCAATGTCGCCATCCGATTGCGCGACAGGCTGAAGGTCGAACATCTCATTTACCATTGGGTCGATGGCGCTGGGGATCAGTACGGCTATACGACCTATCCAGATGCCTGGGCTGAACGGTATCTGGAAAAGAACTATCACCGCATAGATCCTGTCATACTGGGCTGCTTTCAGCGGTTTCATCCGGTCGATTGGAAAACCCTGGACTGGTCCGGCAAGGTGGCCAAGGCCTTCTTGAAGGATGCGCAAAGCCACGGCGTTGGCAATCAGGGATATTCGATCCCGATCCGGGGGCCGAAAGGGCAATTTGCCCTGTTCACGGTGAACCATTCCTGCAGCGACGAAACCTGGAAAAACTTCATCGACCGACATGGCCGCGAGTTGATTTTGATCGCGCATTACTTCAACCGCAAAGCACTGGAATTCGAAAGTGACCGTCAGCCCGACTCGTCCCGTGGCCTGTCACCGCGAGAGGTGGACGCGATGACCCTGCTGGCGCTGGGCTACAGCCGTGCACAAGTAGCCCATTCGCTGTCAATTTCTGAGCATACGCTGCGTGTTTACATCGAAAGCGCCCGCGCCAAGCTAGGGGCGCAGAACACAACCCACGCCATCGCCACGGCGCTGAGCCGGGGATTAATAGTGGTTTAACAGGCGCACGCCCCACGAACGGGAAATTAACCGTGACTTTGTACCCCCTTCGTTCCTGCACAGGACGACAAGGGGAAAAAAGTCATGTTGCGCTACCTGTTTGCTGACGAGCTTCACAAGTTTCCGGACCTGGCCGATGGAATGTTCCGGGACCGCGCGGATCAGTTCAAAACCCGGCTGGGCTGGGACGTCCAGGTCAACGATAAAGGAGAGGAGCGGGATCAGTACGACGACCTGAACCCTTTGTACGTCATCTGGGAAGAAGAGGATGGCCGTCACGGTGGATCCATGCGTGTTCTGCCGACCACCGGACCTGTGATGGTGAATGAGGTCTTTGGCCACCTGACCGGGGGCAAACCGATCCGCAGCTCTCTGATCTGGGAGGTGACCCGGTTTTGTCTGTCCCGAACAGCCAGCCCGCATACGGCGGGTGCGATCATGCTAAGCGGTGGTGAAATGATGGAAGGGTTCGGTCTGACCCATATCGCGGGTGTTTTCGATGCACGGATGATCCGGATTTACCGGCTGATCGGGTCTTCGCCCATTGTTCTGGGCACCGAAGGGAAGGGGCGCGATCAGGTTTCAGTCGGGCTTTGGCCTTATTCCGCCGCGGATTGCAACCGTGTCGCCGAACGTGCGGGAATCCCTCGCGAACTGTCCCGCCTGTGGTTCAAAACCGCCTTTGGTACCGGCCGACAACACCGGTTCGCCCTGTCGGCCTGACCGCGCGAAATCCTTAATCCCTCTCTGGTGATAGCTGGCGCGGCCCTGTAGGGTCGCGCCATGTCTATGCCCCCCGTTACCTTTTCCGAAGACCAGGCCGCCGCCTACGACAGCATCGCCGAGATGTTGCGATCAGCCGGTGTTGACCTGGATGACGACGCTCTGCTGAAGCTGCCGGGGGCGGGGAAGTCCGGTGTCATGGCGGTAATCGGCAAGGCGGGGTCGGGTAAAACCCTATTGCTGGCCGAACTGTACAAGGCGCTGGCCGAAACCGGAGTGCAAATCGTCTCGGGCGATTTCGAAAGCCGCAAGGCGAAGGAAAAGCGCAGCCTGGCGATCCTGGCGCCCACCAACAAGGCGGCCAGCGTGTTGCGCCTGCGTGGTGTTCCCGCGACGACGATTCACCGCATACTCTACACGCCGGTCTATGACCCGGATTATGAGCGCATCGCTGAATGGCTGGCGGGCAATGACGAACGCCCCGAGATCGAGGGTCTGACCGATGAGGCACTGGACCGCGCCGCCGCCTTTTATCAGAACAACAAATCCATCCCCGGTGCGTTGGCTGCCGCGGGCTTGCGCGGGTCGGATTTCATCACCGGCTGGAAACGTCGGGATGAGCCGTTGGATGTCGGGTTTGTGGACGAAGCCTCGATGCTGGATGACCGGCAGTTCGAGGACCTGCAGGAGATTTTTCCAACCCTGCTGCTGTTTGGCGACCCTGCACAGCTGGCGCCGGTCAATCAATCCGGCAGCATGGTGTTTGAGGCCTTACCGGAACCGCGCAAACAGATCCTCCACCGGGTCCACCGGCAAGAGGCGGACAACCCGATTCTGGACCTTGCCCACGCGCTGGCCGACCCGCAGATGGGGTTCGAGGATTTCGAACAGATGGTTGAACAGACCGCTCGTCAAGATGACCGTGTGATCTGGGGGCAGCGCGTCGAGGTCGATCTGATGGCTCGCAGCCCGGTGCTCGTCTGGCGGAACGCCACCCGTATTCGTCTTATTCAGGCCTTCCGGCACGTCCACGGCGCGCCGGATACCGAGTTGATGGAGGGCGAGCCGCTGATCTGCGACGGGATCGAGCTGCCGCTGAAGCACCGCAAGAAACGCCTGGACCTTGAGGCGCGCGGGCTGATCAAAGGGGCCCAAGTCATCTATTTGGGTCCGGGACGCAAGCCGGGGTTTTCGCGCCTGCACGTGATGGGGGCCGAAGATCCGCAAGTCAGCGCCGCGTCTATCGTCAAGATCGAGAAGCCGGATGAGGAAGAGCCCTTCATCCCCTATGCCGCGCGCATGGGCGCGACTTTTCTGCATGGCGCAGCGGTGACCATTCACAAGGCGCAGGGCTCTCAATGGGACACGGTGCAGGTCTTTGCGCCGGACATCTATGCCGCCGCCCGCATGGGCCGAACCGAGGCTGGGCAGCCGCTGTGGAAACGTTTGGCCTATGTGGCTATCACACGCGCGCAGGAACGCCTTATTTGGGTCGTTCGTAACCGATTGGCCAAGCCCACCCACCCGCTGCGCGTGGATGACCTGCGCGCCGTTCCGGCTGCTTCGCTGACATTGGAGACCGAAGAGACATGAGCACCATCATCGTAACCGGCGCAAGCTCGGGCATCGGGCGGGCCACGGCGGAATTGTTCCTGGCCGAGGGCTGGACGGTTGGCCTGCTCGCGCGCAGCGCGGACAAGCTGCACCAGATGGCCTCTGACCACGACAATGCCATCCCTTTGGTCGCGGATGTGACCAATGCGGATGCGGTTCAGGCCGCGTTCAAGACCTTTCAGGACAAGACCGGTCGTTTGGACGCGCTGTTCAACAATGCCGGAATCTTTGCGCCGGGTGGCACCATTGACGAAATCGCGCTGGAGGACTGGTACCAAAGCGTCAACGTCAACCTGAACGGCATGTTTCTGAGCGCGCGCGAAGCGTTTCGGATCATGCGGCATCAGTCGCCGCAAGGCGGGCGCATCATCAATAACGGCTCGATTGCTGCCTATGTACCGCGCCCGGACTCGGTGCATTATTCGGCCACGAAACATGCGATCACCGGCTTGACCCGAAGCCTGTCTTTGGATGGGCGCGCCTTTGGGATCGCCTGCGGTCAGATCGACATCGGTAATGCGCGCACGCAGATGGTTCAGGGTCTGGTGGATACAGCCGTTGCGGCAGGACAGCAGCCCGACCCGACCATGGCCGTCGAGGACGCCGCGCGCTCGGTGCTGCATATGGCCAGCCTGCCACCCGAGGCCAATGTTCAGTTCATGACCGTGATGGCCACAACGATGCCCTATATCGGCCGCGGATAGGCTTCAGTTCTCGCGCAACAGCCGGAACGCCGTGGACGCACCCCAACCGGCCGCAATTGCAATGACCAGCGACATCAGACCGTACCAGACCGGTTGCTGGCGAGACAGGTTGTAGAGGAAGCGTTCCAATCCCACTTTACGCACGTCGATGGTGGTCTCGAACTGCGAGATGACCTGTTTGCCGCGAGTCAGGAAGATGCGTGCCGCGTAGTCGCCCTCGGTCAGGTCGGCGGGCATTGCGATCGAGGTACGGAACAAGGTCTGTTCGTCCACCGCCACGGTTTTTTCACGGATCGAATACAGCCCCTCATCCTCGCGGATGCGCACCACGGCGTCCGCGAATGACTGCGCGCCGCGGATATGCATCGCCGCCCCGACCGAGCGGATGGCCCGCTCGATCGAGATGCGATAGCGCAGATCCTCGGTATCCGAAAGGATATCGACCAGCGGCCCGCTGGTGGCCACCGCGTAAAAGCTGGGCGCGAGATCAACCAGAACACTGTCGGTATTGATCCAGATCCCCAGTTTACGTTCCTTGCGCCGGACCACCACCGGGCTGGACGGTCCGGCCACGGCCACGATCACCTCAAGCGGAGGGCCGGGTGGAATGGGTGTTTCTCGTTTGACGGCGCCAAAGATCAGGATTTCCGAGCCGTCAAAGGTCGCGGTGATGGCAACGCGATCCTGGCTGAGGCCCAGAACAACCTGCTCTTCCACCGCAAGGGCAGGGGTGCAGCATAGGATCATAAGGGCAATCAGGCGTTTCAGCATGATCAGTGGCCCCCTTCGCTGCCAAGCGAGTAAAGCTCGGACGGTTCAATCAACAGGTCCAACGCCAACTTGCCGCAGACCACCAGAACCAAACCCGCCAGAAGAACCCGAAGCTGCTCGGCTGGCATCCGGGCACCGATCACAGTACCAATCTGCGCCCCGACGACACCACCGACCAGCAGCAGAACCGCCAGAACGATATCGACCGTATAGTTCGTGGTGGCGTGCAGCATGGTGGTGAAGGCCGTCACGAAGATGATCTGAAACAGCGAGGTGCCGACCACGACCTTTGTGGGCATCCCCAGCAAATAGATCATCGCCGGTACCATGATAAAGCCGCCGCCGACCCCCATGATAGCCGACAGAACGCCGACGCACAGCCCGACCATCATCGGGGGTATGACCGAGATATAGAGGCCCGACGTGCGAAAGCGCATTTTGAACGGCATCGCATGAACCCAGCCACGCTGACGTCGTTTCGCAGGTGCTCCGCCACCCTTTTTCGCCTTGCGCAGCGCACGCAGGCTTTCGATGAACATCAGGCTGCCGACCACGCCGAGGAAGACGACGTAACATAGTGTGACGAGCAGATCGACCTGGCCAAGGCTCTTGAGGTAGTTGAACACCACCACCCCGAGGGCGGCGCCTATTAACCCTCCGGTTAACAGGACCGTGCCCATTTTCAGGTCCACCGTCTTTCGTCGGAAATGCGCTAACACACCGGAAAAGGAAGAGGCGACGATCTGGTTGGCTTCGGTCGCGACGGCGACGGCAGGGGGGATGCCGATGAAGAACAGCAGCGGCGTCATCAGGAACCCGCCGCCCACGCCGAACATGCCAGACAGGATACCGACCATCCCACCCAGCCCCAGAAGCAGGAAGGCATTGACGGAGACTTCGGCGATTGGAAGGTAAATCTGCATTTGGAGTTACCGGATGAGATCGGCCGCGGCACATTGGGTGACGCATGCTGTCTCAAACCATTTGGGTGAGGCGTTTATGCGGCGCGTCGGGGACAAATCCCACGGCCACATGGCGAATCTCGAACGCCCAGGCTGGCACCCGGTAATCCGATTTGGCTGAAGAATGCGAGGACGCCCGTAAGGCGGGCGTTCTTGTGTTTCCGGCACCCTGATCTGGGAAGGTCCGATCTCGGCTATCAAAGGAAACACACACATACCCCTTTAGAGCGGTTGCCGCATGCAAAATCAACTCTGCATGCGGCGCTGCGGCGAACTGGACTGATAGGTGTCCGTAACTGGACCTGTCAGCGCTCTTTCACATAGGGCTCGCCCCCGGCACGCGGTGGAACGGCCTTGCCGACGAACCCGGCCAGAATGACTACGGTCAGGATATAGGGCAGAGCGTCCATGACCTGCACCGGAATGACCACGCCACCCAGATCGATGTTCTGGAACCGCAGCGCAATTGCCTGCAGCAGACCGAACAAAAGACAGGCCCCCATCGCGTGCCATGGTCGCCATTTCGCAAAGATCAGCGCCGCCAGCGCGATGAATCCACGCCCGGCTGTCATTTCTTTGACAAACCCGGCCTGCAGGGCCGTTGCAAGATAGGCCCCAGCGATCCCGCACAACACGCCGCAGATGGCGACAGCGGCAAAGCGCAGGCCAACGACCGACACACCAGCGGTATCCACGGCCGCCGGGTTTTCACCCACCGCGCGCAGACGCAGCCCGAACCGGGTCCGGTACAGAATCCACCACGTCAGCGGCACCATCAGAAACGCCACATAGACCAGTATCGAATGACCGGATAGTAGCTCGGAGTACACCATGTGAACTGAATTAGCGTCAGACATTAGTTCAGAGACCGGTTGCCCAGTCAGTTCAGCATCTTCGGGGCCGATAGCATAAGGGAACTCTGCGGATTCGAATCGAGCTCCGCCGAAGAGAGAAGGCGTACGCCCGCCCTGCTTGAACCAGCTTTGTGCGATCAACACGGTAAGGCCAGATGCCAGAAAGTTGATCGCTACACCCGAAATCAACTGATTGCCCCTGAAGGTGATTGAGGCCAACCCATGCAATCCGGACAGAACCAGTGAGGATGTGATGCCCGCCAGCAGGCCCAGCCAGACCGACCCGGTCACAGCGGCAACCGCCGCCGAGAAAAAGGCCGACATCAGCATCTTGCCTTCAAGGCCGATGTCGAAAATGCCCGCACGTTCAGAATACAACCCGGCCAGACAGGCAAGCAGCAGCGGCGTGGCCAGGCGGATCGTTGAATCGAGAACCTGGATGAGTGTAACGAAGAACTCCATCACTCTGCCCCCTTCCGCAGGCTCAGGAACAGCTTTTCAAGCGGCATCCTGACCATGTTGTCCAACGCTCCGGTGAACAGGATCACCAGCGCCTGAATGACCACTATCAGCTCACGCGGGATCGACGTCCACAAGGCCAGCTCGGCGCCACCTTGGTACAAGAACCCGAACAGAAGCGCGGCCAGGAACACACCAAAGGGATGTGACCGCCCCATCAGCGCCACGGCGATGCCGATAAAACCCGCGCCTTCGGTAGAGTTCAGAACCAGTCGTTCCGCCTCGCCCATCACGTTGTTGATTGCCATCAAACCGGCCAGCGCGCCCGAGATCAGCATCGCTATAATGGTGATGCGAACGGGTGAAATGCCTGCATAGACGGCACCGGTTTCGGAATGGCCGTAAGCGCGGATTTCATAGCCCAGTCGCGTGCGCCAGATCAGCGCCCAGACAACGACACAGGCCAGAACCGCCACAAAGAACGAGATATTCGCAGGCGCACCGCGGAAGACAATGTTTTCAGCGGTCGAGAACATCGACTGGAAAGTCGGCAAATGCACCGCTTCGGGAAAGCGTGCCGTCGCGGGGTCCTGTGAGCCCTGCGGGCGCATCACGTTGACCAGCATGTAATTCAGGAAGGCGGCGGCGATGAAGTTAAACATGATCGTGGTGATCACGATATGACTGCCGCGCTTGGCTTGCAGATAGGCCGGGATCGCGGCCCAAGCGGCGCCGAACAGGGCCGCAGCAAGCCCGGCGCCCAGCAAGGCAATGCTCCAATGCGGCCATGGGATGTACAAGCAGGCCATGGCAACACCAAGCCCGCCCAGCATCGCCTGACCTTCGCCGCCGATATTGAACAGCCGAGCGTGGAAAGCCACGGCCACCGCCAGCCCTGTGAACATAAAGTTGGTCGCGTAATAGAGCGTATAGCCCCAGCCATAGGTCGACCCCAGCGCGCCGGTAACCATCAGGTTTACCGCCTCGACCGGGTTTTCACCGATGGCGAGGATAACCAGCGCTGAAAGGATTGTGGCCAGTATCAGACTGATCAGAGGGATCAGGACGACATCGGCCCATTTGGGCATTTTATCCATGTTACGCCGCCTCTCCCGCAACACCGGCCATAAGCAGGCCCAGTTCTTTTTCATCCGTCTCATGGGGCAGACGCTCGCCCATGATATGTCCGTCAAACATCACCGCGATCCGGTCGGACAGCGAGAAGATCTCCTCAAGCTCGACCGAGACCAGCAGGATCGCCTTGCCCTGATCGCGCAGGGCGACGATCTGTTTGTGAATGAACTCGATCGCGCCGATATCCACGCCACGGGTGGGTTGGCCGACCAGCAACAGGTCGGGGTTCCGCTCAATCTCGCGCGCGACGACGATTTTCTGCTGGTTTCCGCCCGAGAAACTTTTGGCGGTTAGCCAGCCATTGGGCGGGCGCACGTCGAATTTCTCGATCTTGGCCTCGGTATCGGCGCGCAGGGCGGCATTATCCATGAAGATGCCGCGTTTGTAGGCCGGGTCGCGGTGATAGCCAAAAGCCACGTTTTCCCACGCGTGGAAATCCATGATCAGACCCTCGCGTTGGCGGTCCTCGGGCACGTGGGCGATGTGCTGCGCCCTGCGCGCCTGTCCGTCAGATCCATGTCCACTAAGCGCCAGTGGTGCGCCGTTCAGTTTGATCGAGCCCTGACCGGGGCGCATCCCGCCCAGAACCTCAAGCAACTCCGACTGGCCATTTCCCGCAACGCCCGCGATGCCGACGATTTCGCCCGCGCGGACGGTCAGATCGATTCCCTTAACCCGCTCAACACCGGCCGAGTCGAAGACGCGTAGGTTTTCGACCTCAAGGATAGGCTTTCCGGGTTTCGCAGGCACCTTGTCGACCTGTAGCAGAACCTTGCGACCCACCATCAACTCGGCCAGCTCTTCGGGGCTGGTTTCAGCGGTTTTGACCGTCGCCGTCATCTGTCCGCGACGCATGACAGAAACGGTGTCGGTGTTCTCCATGATTTCGCGCAGCTTGTGGGTGATTACGATGATCGTTTTCCCCTCGGCCCGCAGCCGGTCAAGGATGCGGAACAGCTGATCCGCCTCGGCCGGGGTCAGAACGCCGGTAGGCTCGTCCAGGATCAGAATCTCGGCCTTGCGGTACAGCGCCTTCAGGATCTCGACGCGCTGTTGCATGCCCACGCCAATTTCGTCAATGCGTTTGTCGGGATCAACGAACAGCTCGTATTCTTCTTCCAGTTCTTTCAACTCTTTGCGGGCTTTGGTCAGAGACGGTGCCAGCAGCCCGCCATCCTCAGCGCCCAGAACGATGTTTTCCAGAACAGTGAAATTCTCGACCAGTTTGAAATGCTGGAACACCATCCCGATACCTGCCGCAATCGCGGCTTGGCTGTCAGGGATGTCGGTCTTAGAACCGTTGATCCAGATCTCACCTTTGTCGGCTTTGTAAAAGCCATAGAGAATGCTCATCAGCGTAGATTTGCCCGCACCGTTTTCACCGATGATCCCGTGGATCGTGCCGGGGGCGACGCTGATGGAAATGTCCTTGTTGGCCTGAACCGGCCCAAAGGCTTTGGAAATCCCTTTGAGCTCAATGGCGGGGACTGTCATGTCGTGTCCTCAGATTGCCGAAGGGCCGCGCGGGCCGCGCAGCAGAGTGGATGCGAGGCGGAGGTCACCCCCGCCCCGCCCGATATCAGAACTGCAGTGCCGGGCAGCTATCGTTCTCGTAATAGCTGACAACACTCACGTTACCGTCGATGATGTCCTGACGGGCTTTTTCAACGGCAGCTTTCATCTCATCCGAAACCAGTGCGGCGTTGTTTTCGTCTATCGCAACGCCAACACCTTCTTCGGCCAGACCCATGGCAAACACGCCGGTTTCAAGGTCGTTTCCTGCGTTCATCGCGTCATAGACGGCGACGTCCACGCGTTTCAGCATAGATGTCAGGACCTTGCCCGGGTGCAGGTGGTTCTGGTTGCTGTCCACGCCGATCGACAGGATGCCTTCGTCGGCTGCGGTTTGCAGAACACCAACGCCCGTGCCGCCAGCGGCAGCATAGACTACGTCAGCACCTTGGCTGATTTGCGCTTTGGTCAACTCGGACCCTTTCACCGGGTCATTCCACGCGGCCGGAGTAGTGCCGGTCATGTTTGCAACCACGTTGATATCGGGGTTCACGGCTTTGGCGCCTTGGGCGTAACCGCAGCCGAAATGGCGGATCAGTGGGACATCCATACCGCCGATGAAACCGATGGTGCCGGATTCCGATGCCATGGCGGCCATCATGCCAACCAGGTAAGAGCCTTCATGCTCGGCAAAGCCAACCTGACGCAGGTTCGGAGCGTCCAGCCAGTTCACATCGACCACGACGAATTTCGTGTCGGGGTAATCGCCGACAACAGTGCTGAGCGGATCGGCCATTGCGAAACCCATGGTGATGATCGGGCTCAGGCCGGCCTCGGCAAAGCGGCGCAGGGCCTGTTCGCGCTGGGCTTCGGATTGCAGTTCGATCTCACGGTATGTGCCGCCGGTTTCCTCGGCCCAACGTGACGCGCCGTTATGTGCAGCCTCGTTGAACGACTTGTCGAACTTGCCGCCCAGGTCAAAGATCAGGGCCGGTTCGGCCAACGCTGCACCAGCAGTCAGCGCGACGGCGGCGGCAGCGCCCATCAAGGATTTCATCAGGGTCATTTCATACTCCCGTTTGTTATTGTCGGTTGGGGCCAAGATAGCTCCGATTACCCACTGCGAGCGAGCATAACTGTTGTGATGGCGGGAATTAAGGGCGTTTGCAACAGGCCGGGTCAACTGATTTTTGACCAGATGGTCGAAAAAATACAGGCTTGGACTTCAAACGAGGTTGCATTCCATGATGACGGCATCGATTTTTTCAGTTTTTTCGCGCAGATAGTAACCCTTGCGTCGCCCACAGGGCGTGTATCCGCATCGCTTGTACAAGGCGATGGCGGGATGGTTGTCTGCCGCAACGTCCAGAAAGGCGCGGGTTGCGCCCAGATTTCGGGCCTTCGCGTGCCACTCCTGCATGGACTTCAATGCCAGACCCTGCCGTTGATGGTTGGGGTGGGTGGCAATCGTCAGCAATTCTGCCTCATCCGCGATGACCTGGAACAGGGCGAAAGATTCAGGATTGCCAACAACATGGGTGAACCGGTTTTCCAACAGATCGGCGAATTCCCGATCCGTCCAGGGGCGCGACTGGGTAAAGGCCGCGGCGTGGGTATAAGCCAGCTCCTGCGGAGTCATCCGTCCAGCAAAACCGGTGGCGTGTCTTTCGACGGGGCCGCATCCGCCGGCCGTACATAGAGCGGGGCCGGGGGCGTGGTGACGTTCTGCCAGTTTTGAGCCGCCAGCCGGGCGATGGCCTGTACTTGCGCGTCCGCGTCATCATTCAGGATCAGGGGCCCGAGTGATTCTGCCTGTTCCTGCGCCATCAGCGCCGGGTCTTGTCCCAGTAGCGCGACATAGACCTGTTCGCGCGGGGCGCGGATTGCGGGCAGTCCATCTCCGACCTCAGTGAGTGCATCGAAGCCCGAAACGCCCACGGCCGGGATGCCAAGCCCCAACGCCAACCCCCGTGCCGCAGAGACCGAGATACGGATGCCGGTGAAATTCCCCGGCCCGATCCCAACGCCGATGGCAGTCAGGTCGCGCCATGTACAGCCCGCTTCGGCCAGAACCTCCTCCAGCAGGGGCATCAACCGCTCGGCCTGACCGCGTGACATGGATTCGGTGCGGGACACGAGGATGCTGTCACCCCGCAACAAAGCGGCCGCGCAATGCGCGGCCGATGTATCAAACGCCAGAATCAGCGGATCAGACGGCAACGGGGCGCACCTCGGTCACCTCTGGGATATAGTGGCGCAACAGGTTCTCGATCCCCATTTTCAATGTCAGGGTCGAGGAAGGGCAGCCTGCGCAAGCACCCTGCATGTGCAGGTAGACCACGCCCCGGTCGAACCCGTGGAAGGTGATGTCTCCACCATCCTGAGCCACCGCCGGGCGCACGCGACTGTCCAGCAGGTCTTTGATCTGATTGACGATTTCCGCGTCTTCACCGGTGTGTTCGGCGTGGCCCGAAGCGGCCTGTGCGTCCGAGCCCAGTACCGGCTGACCGGATTGGAAATGCTCCATCACGGCGCCCAGAATGGCGGGTTTGATGTGATCCCACTGAACGTCGTCAGATTTGGTCACAGTCACGAAGTCATTGCCCAGGAACACGCCGGTCACACCGCTGACCGCGAAAATGCGCTTGGCCAGGGGCGATCTCTCCCCGGCTTCCGCCGAGGGAAAATCTGCGGTTCCGGCCTCCAGAACGATCTGGCCGGGCAGGAATTTCAACGTTGCAGGGTTCGGCGTGGATTCGGTCTGGATGAACATGTCGCGGCTCCGTTTCAGTTGTGACTGATATGCGGGCCCGCGCCGGGGAAGTCAAGATTTGGAACCGTTCTAAATCCCGGCGGCCAGTTGCATGGCCTCATCCAGCCTGTCATCGCCCCAGAACAGCTCATCCCCCACTAGAAAGCTGGGGGCTCCGAAAATTCCCTTGGTCTGGGCCGTTTTCGTCTGTTCCATCAGGGCAGCCTTGATGTCCGGATCCTGACAGCGGGTCAGCGTTTCGGCAGGCAGGCTGGCCTGCGACAGGCAATCAACCAGCACATCGTCGTCCGAGATGTTCAGACCATCGACAAATTCCGCAGCATAAACGGCACGGACAAACGCGGCCCTTTGGGGTTGGGCGTCGATCGACAACACAAGCCGCGCGGCCTTCAGGCCGTTTTGCGGAAACGGATCAGGCCGTGAGAACCGTATGCCGCGCCGGGCCGACAACCGCTCCAAGTCGCGCCACATATAGCGTCCTTTCGCCGGGTAAATGTTGAACGGCGAATTGTCCCAGCCCTGCGCGGCGAAAATAGGACCCAGCAGGAAGGGCTGCCATTCGACCGCCACTCCGTGCTGGGCCGCCAGATCCTCGATCCTCACTGCGCTGAGATAGGAATAGGTCGAGGCGAATTCGAACCAAAACTGGATGTTGCGCGGCATGAGCGGGCCTCAGGTGATTTCTTCCAGTTTTTCCTTGCTCAGATCGCCGGGAACGATGGTGATCGGGATCGGCAGACTTCCGGAATTCTTCGTTAGCTGCGTCACCAGCGGGCCGGGGCCTTTCTTTTCGACACCCGCGCCCAGAACAAGCACCCCGATCTCGGGGTCGGACTGAACGTGTTCGATGATTTGCGGAACGGGATCGCCTTCGCGGATGGCCAGTTCCGGATCAACGCCCTGCTTGTCGCGCATCCACTTAGCGAACACCTCGTAATGAGCATGAATACGCTCGCGCGCTTCTTCGCGCATGACTTCGGCCACGCCGATCCAGTGATTGAATTCATCCGGCGGGATGACCGAAAGGATCGTCACGCCGCCGCCGGTATGGGCCGCACGCATGGCCGCAAAGCGCATTGCGTTCAGGCATTCGCGGCTGTCATCTAGAACGACCAGGAATTTGCGCATGGAGTGTCCTCATTCATTTCGGGCGATCATGCCCGACCAGATGCGTGCTGGCAACCAGAGCCTATCGCGTGCTTGCCGCCCAATCCCAATAAAGCTCGCGCGCTCGGCGGGCGACGGGGCCGACCTGATATTGCGTGTCTTCGATCGCAGTGACCGGAGTGATCTTGCTCATGTTTCCGGTCATGAAAACCTCATCCGCCTTGTGAAAATCGTCAAAGCTGAGAATGGCTTCGTGCACGATTACGCCGTCCGCGCGCAGGTTTGCGATATGGCGGGCGCGGGTGATCCCTGCCAGAAAGGTACCGTTGGGGGTGGGGGTGAAGACCTCACCATCCCGAACCATGAAGATATTGGCGGTTGCGGTTTCGGCCACGTGGCCCAGAGCGTCTGCGACCAGCGCGTTCGAGAACCCTTTGGAGCGTGCTTCTAGCAGCATCCGCGCGTTGTTTGGGTAAAGGCACCCGGCCTTGGCGTTCACGACCGAGGATTCCAGCACCGGACGGCGGAACCGCGTGTACCCCAGCGTGGCCGCGGCAGTTTCGGGGGCCATTGGAATCTCTTCCAGACAGATTGCAAAGCCGATGCTGTTTTTCTGCGGAACGATGGCGGTCGCATCACCGTCGATGCCCCAATACATAGGGCGGATGTAGACGGCCGACTCAGGGCCGAAGGCTTCCAGCCCCTCACGGACGATCTCGACCATCTTTTCGGTCGTCACTGAGGGCGTCAGCATCAGCGCCTCGGCGGATCGGTTCACGCGGTCGCAATGTGCCTCAAGATCCGGGGCCATGCCTTCGAAATAGCGCGCGCCGTCAAAGACCGTCGATCCAAGCCATGAGCCATGATCTGCGGCCCGCATGATTGGCGCGTTCCCGTCATGCCACTGACCTTCGAAATAAGTGCGGATATTCTTGCCGACTGCCATGAAGCCCTCCCAAGCTTTGCGGCAAACCTAGGAAGGCGTTGAGGCAAGGTCCAGAGCAATCAGCCCTGTTTTGCACCAACCATGCCGACGATTTCGTAGGTTCGCTGCAGGATCGGTGCCGCAATTGCCCGCGCCTTTTCTGCGCCTTTGGCCAGAATCTGGTCGATCTCGGTCTCTTCGCCCATCAGACGGGCCATTTCGGTCGAGATCGGCGCCAGTTTCGAGACCGCCAGATCGGCCAGCATCGGCTTGAACTCACCGAACTGTTTGCCGCCTACTTCGGCCAGAACCTGCTCGGCGGTCTGGTCGCTGAGCGCGGCGAAGATGTTCACCAGATTGCGCGCCTCAGGACGTTCCGACAGGCCGTCGAGTTCCGAGGGCAGGGCCTCAGGGTCAGTCTTGGCCTTGCGAATCTTTTTGGCGATCGCATCAGCGTCATCGGTCATGTTGATGCGGCTCATATCCGACGGATCGGACTTCGACATCTTCTTGGACCCGTCCCGCAGGCTCATGACGCGTGTCGCGGCCCCTTCGATCACAGGTTCGGTGATCGGGAAGAAATCGACACCATAATCATGGTTGAACTTGATCGCGATGTCGCGGGTCAGCTCAAGGTGCTGTTTCTGGTCGTCGCCCACAGGCACATGTGTCGCATGATAGGTCAGAATGTCGGCGGCCATCAGTGAAGGGTAAGCGAACAGGCCCAGCGAGGCGTTCTGCTGGTTCTTGCCTGCCTTGTCCTTCCACTGGGTCATCCGCTGCATCCAACCCATGCGGGCGACGCAATTGAAAATCCACGCCAGTTGAGCGTGTTCGGGCACCTGGCTCTGATTGAACAGGATCGATTTCTCAGGGTCGAGACCGGCGGCGATAAAGCCTGCGCATAGTTCACGTGTCGAATGCGCCAGTTCCTTGGGGTCCTGCCATACGGTGATCGCGTGCAGATCGACCATGCAATAGATGGTTTCCATATCCGGCTGCTGCATGTCCACAAACCGCTTGAGCGCACCCAGATAGTTGCCAAGATGCAGGTTTCCCGATGGCTGGATGCCGGAAAACACGCGCGGCGTGAACTTGGTTTCGGTCATCGAAGGGAACTCCCGTCTGGAAAAATAAGCCCCCGTCGCTTACCCATGAGGCCAAGGGACGTCAACAGCCGCGAAAGGCCAGCCCAATGAGCAGTGAGAATTATACACCCGCCGTGAACCCCCTGCCGCCTGTGGTGGTGGCGTTGGTTTTGTTCATCATGGGGGTGGAACTGGCGTTTACCCTGGGTTCTCGTGGCCTGATCGGCGGGCCGTCAGCGGTGGGTTGGCGACTGGATGCGCTGCAGAACTATTCGTTTTCACCCGATATCTTCGACTGGATGGTCGAGAACGGGCGCTGGCCGTTCGAGCATGTTATTCGTTTCGTGACCTACCCGTTCGTGTCGGGCAGCTTCACGCAGGCTGTCTTTGTCTGTGTCTTTCTGCTGGCAATGGGCAAGATGGTGGCCGAGGTCTTTGGTGGGTTTCAGATGCTGGTGGTATTTGTGTTGTCCGGCGTCGGCGGAGCACTGGCCTATGCGCTGCTGCTTGACCCTAACTATCCTCTGGTCGGAGGATTCCCCCCGGTCTACGGCCTGATCGGCGCGTTTACATGGTTGCTGTGGCGCAAGCTGTCGCTGGTCGGAGAAAACCAACACCGCGCCTTTGGCCTGATTGCGGCTTTGATGGGTATCCAACTGGTGTTTGGTCTGCTCTTCGGTGGCACCTCGGATTGGGTCGCTGATCTGGGCGGGTTTGCTACAGGTTTTGGCCTGTCCTTCTTTCTGGCTCCGGGCGGTTGGGCGCGGATCGTACGGCGCATTCGCCGCGACTGATCACGACCGGCGCAGGGTCTTTTTGAACTCGGATACTTCAAATGCGCCGAACAGGTGGCCGAGGAAGAAATAGGAAGCGGCTGCAACTTTGATCAGGATGATCAGCGCCAGATACCGCCAACCGGGTAGGTCGAACGCCCAGCCGAACAGGTGGATGGCGGCGTAAAGCACAACGCCCATCCCCAATGACGCTGCCACGATGCGCCATGCCCGGTGTTTGAACCGGTCATCGAACCGCGCTTCTTCGCCCATGCGTCGTGCGCCGAGGATCAGCAGACCGACCATGGCCCAACCCGCAACCGAGGCCGCAATCGCGGGTGCGACCCAACCGACCAGCGGATAAAGGCCAAAAGCCAGTGCCGCATTCACGATCATCGCAACCACGGCATAGCGGAACGGGGACCGCGTATCCTCACGCGCGAAAAACAGCGGTTGCAGCAGCTTTTGCAGCATAAAGGCAGGCAGGCCGATGCCATAAATTGCCACCGCCAGCGCTGTGGCGGCGGTGTCCTCGGCGCTGAACTGGCCGCGCTCGAACAGGACCGACACGATCGGGTTGGGCAGAACAACAAAGGCCACGGTTGAAGGGATGGTCAGCAGCAGGGTGAACTCTCCGGCGCGAGAATAGGCGTTGCGTGCGCCGTCCTTGTCTCCGGCCCGGAGGCGCCGCGACAGATCTGGCAACAGGACGATGCCGACGGCAATGCCAACAACGCCCAGTGGCAATTGATACAGCCGGTCCGCCGCAAACAACCAGCTGACCGCCTTTTCCGTTTTCGAAGCCACAAGCTGCCCCACCACCAGATTGACCTGCGTTACACCCATTGCGAGCGCCGCGGGAACGGCGATGCGGACCATGCGGCGCATTTCGGGGCTGAGTTTCGGCAGGCCCGGGCGAATGCGAATGCCTGCCCGTTCGGTGGCGATCCAGACCAGCGCCAGTTGCGCGATGCCGGCCAGCGGAATGACAGTGATCAGCCATCGAATCACCTCGCCGCCCATTGCCGCTGCAGCGATAAGGGCTGTACAGGCAAAGATGTTCAGCAGAACTGGCGCGGCGGCGGCGGCGGCAAAGCGTCCGGTGGCATTCAGAACACCGGAAAACAGCGCTGCCAGCGACATGAACAGGATGTAGGGGAAAACCACATACCCGTAGTCCACCGCCAAGTCGAACCGTTCATCCCCGTGGAACCCTTCGGCGGTGATCCAGACCAGCGCGGGCATGAACACCATTGCCAGCCCAACCAGAGCCAGAACGGACACGGCCAGCAGGTTGAATGCGTCCTGCGCAAATCCTTCGGCGTTTTCATCCCCCTCCAGCCGTTTTGAAAACATCGGCACAAAGGCCGCGTTGAACGCGCCCTCGGCAAAGAAACGGCGGAACATGTTGGGCAGGCGGAAGGCGGCGACAAAGGCATCCATCACCGGACCCGGCCCGATAAAAGCGGTCAGCAGGATTTCCCGCAGGAACCCAAGAACCCGGCTGGCCAGCGTCCAGAAACCGACCGTAAACAGGCCAGAAAACAGCCGGATCTGCTTCATGAGGCCGCGCGCTCGGCGCCTGCGGTTATGGCTTTGCGCAGCTTGCCCTCAAGCGTGCGTTGCTTGCTTTCCGAATGGTATTTCAGCCCGAACATGTCCTTGACGTAGAACGTGTCCACTACCTGCTCGCCATAGGTCGCGATCACCGCGTTGGCGATATAGACATTGGCGTCAGCCAGCGTGCGCGTCAGGTCATAAAGCAGGCCGGGACGGTCGCGGGTGTCGACCTCGATGATGGTGTAAATCTCGGACCCGTCATTGTCGAAGGTGATATGCGTCGGCACGTTGAAGGCGCGCTCGCGTTTCTTGATCTTGTCGCGCGATTTCAGCGCATCGCGAGCGACAACCTCGCCTTTCAGCGTCTTGTGGATCATCTGGGTCAGGCGCGGCAGGCGGCTGGCTTCGAACGGATGGCCCTCGGCATCCTGAATCCAGAACGCATCGGTTACGTATCCGTCCTTGGTAGTATAGCTGCGCGCATCCACAACATTCGCCCCAACCAGCGCCAGAGCCCCGGCGATCCGAGCAAAAATTCCAGGATGGTCACCCATCGCGAAACAGGCACGAGTGGCGTCGCGGTCTTCGTCGGGATGTAGACGAATTTCCATCTCACCGGGGTCGCCGCTGTGTTCCAATGTCCGCAGCATCTCGGCGAACTCCACATGAGCCGACAGGTTCAGACCCTGCCAATAGGGCGGATAATGCCGCCCGGTCTCAACCTTGAGGTCCGCTTTGGACCATTCGGCCAATTCAGTGCGCAGGGCCTTTTTGGCCTCGGTGCCGCGATTGGCGCGGTTGAGGTCCTCCATCCCGGTTTCCAGTGCGCGCTTGGTTTCGGCGTGCAGGGCGCGCAGCAGGGTGGCCTTCCAGTTGTTCCATGTATTTGGTCCGACGCCGCGAATATCGCAGACCGTCAGAACCGTCAGCAGGTCCAGCCGCTTGACCGTCTTCACCGCCTTGGCGAAATCGCGCACGGTGCGCGGGTCTGAGATGTCGCGTTTCTGCGCCATGTCCGACATCAGCAAGTGATACCGCACCAGCCATTCCACGGTTTCCGAATCCGCCTTGTTCAGACCCAGCCGGGGCGCCACCTTGCGGGCGATCTGCGCGCCAAGGATCGAGTGATCCTCGGGCCGTCCTTTGGCGATATCATGCAGTAGCAAAGCGACGTACAGAACCTTGCGATTGACCCCGCCCTTCAGGATCGAAGAAGCCAGAGGCAGCGATTCCACCAACTCTCCGCGTTCGATTTGGTTCAGGTTGACGATGCACTGGATGGTGTGTTCATCGACCGTATAGCTGTGATACATATTGAACTGCATCATCGCCACGATGTGCTCAAACTCAGGCAGGAAGGCCGACAGGACGCCCAGTTCGTTCATCCGCCGCAAGGCGCGTTCGGGGTTGCCGTGTTTTAGCATCAGATCAAGGAAGATACGGCGCGCTTCCTTGTTTTCGCGCATCTCTTCGTCGATCAGGTTCAGGTTGGCGCTGACCAAACGCATCGCATCCGGGTGGATCAACATGCCTGTCCGCAGCCCCTCTTCGAACAGGCGCAGCAGATTCAGCTTGTCAGCCAGAAACGTCTCGGGATCAGCTACGTCCAGACGACCATGCACGACGGAATAGCCCGTTTTCACACGGGGACGGCGGCGAAAGATACGCTCCAGCAGCGGCGCGCTCTTCACATGGGTCGCTTCCAGCTTGGTCAGGAAGATGCGCGTCAGCTCACCCACCCGCGTGGCTTCGCGGAAATAACGCTGCATGAAGACTTCGACGCCGCGGCGACCGGCACGATCCTCGTATCCCATGCGGGCGGCAACTTCGACCTGCATGTCAAAGGTCAACTGTTCCGTTGCGCGACCGGTGACCAGATGCAAGTGAGAGCGCACCGCCCAGAGGAAATCCTCGGCCTTTACGAAAGTCTCAAACTCATCCGGTGTGAACAGGCCCAAGGGCACCAGTTCGGCCACATCCTGAACGCCATAAATGTATTTCGCGATCCAATAGAGGGATTGCAGATCGCGCAGCCCACCCTTGCCCTCTTTGACATTGGGCTCAACCACGTAACGCTGGCCCTGTTTCAGGTGGCGCTCGTCGCGTTCCTGCAGCTTGGCTTCGATGAATTGTCGCTCGCTGCCCTTGAACAGGTCGGATTTCAGACGGGTTTCCAGCTCAACCCCAAGTTCTTTTTCCCCGGCCAGATAACGCTGTTCCAGCATGGCAGTACGGATGGTGAAATCCTCCGCGCCCAATCGCAGGCAGTCTTTGATAGTGCGCGAGGAATGCCCGACCTTTAGTCGCAGATCCCAAAGGATATAGAGCATGGATTCAATCACGCTCTCGGCCCAGGCGGTGATCTTGTAGGGAGTCAGAAACAGCAGGTCGACATCGGAGGACGGTGCCATCTCTCCGCGCCCGTAACCGCCGACCGCCATCACGGCTATCTTTTCCCCCTGCGTCGGCGTGGCCAGCGGATGCAGGTCCTCGCTTGCAACCTTCATGGCGGTGCAGACGAGGCCGTCGGTCAGATAGGTATAGGAATGGGTCAGCCGCCGCGCATCAAAGGGGCGTTTGGCAAAGGCATCAGCAATGGCCTGGCGCCCGGCTTTCTGGGCGTCACGCAGAATGCGCACGGTCTCACTCCTGCGGGCGGCATTGCCCGAGGTCTTTTCGAAGGCTTCCGACAGCTGCGCAATGACGGCGGCGCTGTCGAATATTTCATCAGCGGGGCAAATCAGCTCACCCTTGGTGGGCAGCGTCAGGCCCGGTCGATCAGAAACCGGCGCCTGTGAAGCTTTGTGGGGCAGGGTCAATCACTACTACCTGTTTATTCTGGATCGTGGCGACAGCCAGACCGCGTTCATTCGTACCGTTCGGGCGCAGGCGGAAGATGCCGCCAACGCCCTGGAAACCGGCGTTCTGTGTCAATGCCGACGCGGTCAGTGCGTTGGATTTACCCTGGCTGACCAGCGCAGCGATGGCCGCGATGCCGTCATAGGCCAGGCCGCTGATCGGGTGCGGGGCTTCGCCATAAGTGTTGTTGTACCGCTGGCGAAACGCCTGCGCCTTGGACGGGTCAGGCAATGCGAACCAACCGCCTTGTACGCCGGGCAGGTCCAGTGTCTGCGGCGGGATATCCCAGCGTGTCAGGCCGATAAACTGTGTATTTGCCGGGGAAACACCCGCTTCGGGCAGCAATTGAGTGAAAAGCGGCAGAGCGCCAGCTGTTGTTGCGGTCAGAAATAGGGAATCAGCGCCCGACGCGTCCACTGTGGCTTTGACATTTGGCACCGCGTTGATGACACCCTGCTGCGACCGGTCGTAGCCAACCGAACCGGCATTGTTCACGCGGCTGCTGCCGAGAGCATTGGCAATGGCGCTTTGGCCCAACTGGCCTGCAGCATCGTTGCTGTGGACGATGACCATATTGTTCTTGCCCTGCGACCCGGCAAAGCTGACCAGCCGATTGGCCGTGTTGTCAAAGGTTGGACCAAGGACGAACACGTTGCCGCCCGCTATGCTTGTGTTGTTTGAGAAGGACAGCACATTGACGTTATTGTTCAGCACCGCCAGGCCAGCGGAATTCGCCGCTTGCGCATAGACCGGCCCCAGAATGATCTTGGCCCCGTCAGCGACTGCGCGCTGTGCAACTTCGGCGGCTGTGTTCGAGCTGCCGCGGGTGTCATAGACCCGCAAATCAATTTTGACGTTCTGCAGGTCGGCCATCGCCAGACGAGCTGCGTTTTCAAGGCTGCGCGCCAGTGCTGCATCGCCCGATTGCCCCGATCCGGCGGGCACCAGCAGCGCGACAGGGACAGGTTCGGATGTGTTGATCGATGGCCCGCCGCCAATGGTGCTGACGTCACAGGCAGCCAGAAAGGCGGCGGTTGCCAGAACGGCGGCGGTGCGCGCCAGCTTGCGAACGGGCTTGCAAACGGTAAACATCTGAATGAAAACTCCCTGTCCCGGCGGCTTGGGGTACCACCTATCTATTACGCCGCGATAATAAACGTCACGCTGTGAGGGTCCAGCTTTGAATTTCCAAAAAGTCAGATTGGGCGCTGGCCTGTATTTTGTTGCCACTCCAATCGGTACGGCACGCGATATCACGCTCAGAGCGCTGGATGTGCTGGCTTCAGCCGATATGATAGCGGCTGAGGATACCCGCAGCCTGCGGCGGTTGATGGAAATTCACGGCGTTCCATTGGATGGACGACGCATTCTGGCCTATCACGACCACAGCGGCGCGGGCGCTCGCAGAAAAATCTTGGACGCGCTGAGCGAAGGAAAATCAGTCGCATACGCGTCCGAGGCCGGAATGCCGCTGATCGCCGACCCTGGATATGATTTGGGACGGCAGGCGGCCGAGGCCGGTCATATGGTTACCTGTGCGCCAGGGCCGTCGGCAGCTTTGATGGCTCTGACTTTGGCAGGTTTGCCGACGGATGCGTTCTTTTTTGCCGGGTTTCTGCCCAACGCCTCTGGTGCCCGCCGATCGCGTATCGAGGCGCTGCGCGACGTGCCCGGAACGCTGGTGTTCTACGAATCGCCGAAACGCGTCGCGGCCTGCCTTTCAGATCTGGCCGAGGTGTTGGGGGAAAACCGCTCTGCCGCGTTGTGTCGCGAACTGACCAAGAAGTTCGAAGAGGTTCGACGGGGGGCTCTGGGCGAACTTGCGGCAGACCTGCAAGGGCAGACGGTCAAAGGTGAGATCGTCCTGCTGGTGGATCGTGGACATTCGGAAACTGTTAACGAATCCGACGTAGAAGAGGCTCTGAAACGGGCTCTGGAGACCCATTCGGTTCGGGACGCAGCGGATTTGGTGTCGGAAATGTACAAGCTGCCGCGGCGTCCGATTTATCAGAAGGCCCTGAAACTGGGAAAGGGATGACATGACCGCGCGATCCGTTCGAAGTTCGGTTTCCTATCACGCCGGACAGGCGGCGGAGCAGCAGGTTGCATCCGACTATGAGCGGCGCGGGTTTTCAATCGCGTATCGTCGTTGGCGTGGCGCTGGGGGTGAGATCGACCTGATCGCCCGCAACGCAGAAGGCGTCGTTTTCATCGAAGTCAAGAAAAGCACCAGTTTCGAGATGGCCGCAGCCCGGATCAACCGCCGTCAGATGGACCGGATTTACGCCTCTGCCGCTCAGTTTCTGGAAACTGAACCGGGCGGGCAAATGACCAATGCCCGTTTCGACGCTGCGCTTGTGGACGCCTCGGGCGCTGTTCAAATCATCGAAAACGCCTTTGGTCAGGCCTGACCCCCATTGAACCCATGGCGCCGCTGGGCCATGTATCGGGCGTGAAACTGAGGGACACGCCATGAAAATCGCCTTTCAGATGGACCCGATCGGGGCCGTGGATATCAATGCAGACAGCTCATTCCGTCTGGCCGAAGAGGCACAGGCGCGCGGGCACACGCTGTTTTTTTACGGGCCCGACCAGCTGGCTTATCAGCAAGGGCGGATCACCGCGCGCGGTCATGATATGACCGTTCAGCGCGTGGCAGGTTACCCGGCTGAGCTCGGCCTGGAACGTGAGGTTGATCTGGCAGATTTCGACGTGATCTGGCTGCGTCAGGACCCGCCGTTCGACATGCACTACATCACGTCGACCCACCTGCTGGATCGTCTGAAAGGGCAGGCGCTGGTGATCAACGACCCGTTCTGGGTGCGCAACTACCCCGAGAAACTGCTGGTTCTGGATTTCCCCGACCTGACACCGCCGACCACGATTGCGCGCGACCTTCAGACCATCAAGGCGTTCAAGGAAAAGCATGGCGATGTCATCCTCAAGCCGCTTTATGGCAATGGCGGTGCGGGCGTGTTCCGGCTGGATGCGAATGACCGCAATCTGACCTCGCTGCACGAGTTGTTCACCGGGTTCTCGCGCGAGCCGCTGATTGTTCAGAAATTTCTGCCTGATGTCAGCAATGGCGACAAACGGGTGATCCTGGTTGATGGAGAGCCTGTCGGCGCGATCAACCGTGTGCCAGCCAAGGGTGAAACACGCTCGAACATGCATGTTGGCGGCAGGCCGGAAAAGATCGGCCTGTCTGAACGGGATCTTGAGATTTGCGCCGCGATTGGCCCTCTGCTGAAGGAAAAAGGGCAGGTCTTTGTCGGGATTGACGTGATCGGCGACTACCTGACCGAGATCAACGTAACCTCACCAACCGGCATTCAGGAGCTCGAGCGGTTTGACGGCGTGAACATCGCCGAAAAGATCTGGCAGGCGATCGAGGCCAAGCTTTAAGACGCGACCTTGGCGCTGATGCGAAAGCTCAGCGCCTCGGCGACATGGGCGCGCCGGACATCCGGTGCGCCATCCAGATCGGCAATCGTGCGCGACACGCGCAGGATGCGGTGAAATGCGCGGGCCGACAGGCCGAACCGTTCGGCCGCTTTCAGCAATAATTCTTTGCCTTCGGCATCAGGGGCGGCGATTTCTTCCAGCACGTTACCCTCTACATCCGCGTTCTGGCGGGTTCCCGGTGTCTCGCTGAACCGCTCCGCCTGAATAGCACGCGCGGCATCGACCCGCGCGGCAACGATGGACGAGCTGTCGCCAGTTGGTGGCAAGTCGAGATCGGTGAACCCCACCGGAGGCACCTCGATCCGCAGATCAAACCGGTCCATCAACGGGCCGGAAATCCGCCCCAGGTAATCCTCGCCACACACAGGCGCGCGCGAACAGGCGCGGGCCGGGTCCGTCAGGTATCCGCATTTGCACGGGTTAGCAGCAGCTACCAACATGAACCGGCAAGGATATTTCACATGAGCATTGGCGCGGGCGACCATGACCTCGCCTGTTTCAATCGGTTGTCGAAGGGTTTCAAGGACGGTGCGCGGGAATTCGGGGAATTCATCCATGAACAACACGCCGTTATGGGCCAGCGAAATCTCACCCGGTTTTGCGCCCTTGCCACCCCCAACGATAGCGGCCATCGACGCCGTATGGTGGGGCTCGCGAAACGGTCGGGTACGACTGATGCCGCCTTCGTCCAACAACCCGCACAGGGATTGGATCATTGAGGTTTCCAATGCTTCGGTCGGGGTCAGCGGTGGCAGGATACCGGGCAAACGCGCGGCCAGCATGGATTTACCCGACCCAGGCGTTCCGATCATGATCAGGTGGTGGCGCCCGGCGGCAGCGATCTCCAACGCGCGTTTGGCCCGTTCCTGTCCTTTCACATCGCGCAGATCGCGGGCGTTAGGTGCAAGGTTTACTTCACCGGGTTGGGCGGCTGGCAAAGGTGACTGGCCCGAGAAATGGCGCACCACATCTCCCAATGAACCGGCACCGATCACTTGCGTGGCATCTACCCACGCGGCCTCAGCGCTGGACGCGCGTGGGCACAGCAACGTGCGATCCTCGGCGGCGGCGGTCATGGCGGCGGGCAGGGCGCCTACGACAGGCACCAGCGAGCCGTCCAGAGATAACTCACCCAGAGAAACCGCCCCTTCGGCGGCATCGGACGGTATGATCTCCAGCGCGGACAGCAAGGCCACCGCAATGGGCAGGTCGAAGTGACTGCCCTCTTTCGGCAGGTCGGCGGGTGAGAGATTGATGGTGATCCGTTTCGATGGCAGTGCGATGGCCATTGAACCGAGCGCACTGCGGACGCGGTCGCGGGCTTCAGAGACAGCCTTGTCGGGCAGGCCGACGATGGAAAATGCGGGCAGGCCCGGCGAGACGGCGCATTGCACCTCGACCGGGCGGGCATCGACCCCTTGGAAAGCGACAGTATGGGAACGGGCGACCATGAACGACCTTTTTGGTTAACAGGTCGTTGCTGCCATGATCGCGGTTTAAGAATCGTTAACGGCATCCGTCATTGCGGTAAATTTTGGCCAGGCCCCCGGATCTGCGACAGTTTTGTCGCGGCAGAACCGGTTGCAGAAACCCCAACGCTGCCCGTTCAACTCCAAAAAATGCGTGACCGCTTTGCCGGAATAGGGGCAAAACTCGTTGAGAGATGGTCCGTTATCCACAGCCTTCGCGTCAGTGCTCGCTCCGACAGGCCAGGCCTGCGTCGACAGATTCAGGTCGTATGGGAACGGCTCATAGCTTACCGTCAGTCCCATAGCACGCCATTGCCTTGTTGCGGGGTCAGACAACAGGCCCAAGCAATAGTCTCTGCTCGCCTCGGAGACCGGCAGGCCATACCCGATGATCCGCGCAGCCACCGGAGTATAGAAGACGTCGGCCAGAGAATAGTCGCCGAACAAAGGCCCAGACCCGGCACCGGACACTGTGCGGGCGTGAGCCCACAAGGTTTCGATCCGTTCCAGATCATTCAATGCCTCAGGTGACGGGGCAAACCCCTGCCAGCAGTGCTTCAACTGCATCGCGCATTCCGCGCGCAAAGCACTGAACCCGGCCACCATCTCGGCGCAGAGCCACCGTGCGGTTGCACGGGCTGCGGGGTCCGCGGGCCACAACCCGGCCTCGGGATGTCGTTCGGCCAATGCCTCGGCCATCGCGAGGCTTTCACCAACGACCGTTCCGTCAGGCAGGCGCAGGGCGGGTACAAGGCGGGCTGGCGCAAGGGGTTTCATATCTTCGGCCATGGTTCCGGAATAGAGGCCGATCATGTGGCTTCGATAGGGCAGGCCGAACTTTTCCAGCATCAGCCAGCCGCGCATGGACCAGCTGGAAAACAGACGGTCTCCGATAAACAAATCATAGGTCATGCCGCTACGATGGCGCGGCTGGACCGTTCCGTAAATCAGTGATTTGTGCGGGGTGTGATCACGGGAGGTGATTGATCCGCCCAACCGACCAGCGGTCGCCAAAATGGGTGATTTCAGTGACCGAGAGGTTGTCGATCCGGTGGCTGAACGTCTCTTGCGCATCAACCCCAAGCGCGCGCTGCACTTGCGTCAGGATCACACCGAAATGGGCCACGATGATCAGATCGCGCCCGGCGTGGTCGCTGATCAGCCGATCGATTATGGCATCTACACGGGTCCGAACCTCATTCCAGCTTTCGCCTTTGGGCGGACGCACGTCGCCGGGGTTGTCCCAGTAGGCAAAGGCAAGGTCGGGGTCTTCGGCCTCGATTTCCTTGAAACCGCGCAGTTCCCACGTGCCGAAATGAATCTCGCGTAGGTCACGGTGATGCGGTAGGCGCTGGCGGGCGCCCTGAATGGCCGAGGCGGTATCCGCAGCGCGGGACAGGTCAGACGAGATCACCAGAGCCTCGACCGGGAGGTGATCATGCAGCCGCGCGATTGCCGCCTGATCGCTGAGGTCCGCAGGCAGGTCGGACCAGCCAACCATGGTTTTCGCATGAGTCGGCCCGTGGCGGACAAGATGCAGCCGAGTCACGGCAATTGCCCTTTCAGCACCAGAGGAAGCCCTGCGGTGACCTGCACGACGAGATCGGCCTGTGCCGCCAGCGCAATGTTCAGTCGTCCCTGGGTTTCGCGGAACCGGCGGGACAGGGCGTTGTCGGGGACGATGCCATGGCCGACCTCGTTCGAGACGATGACAACTGCAGCGCGGCAGGATTTCAGCGCCTGCAACAGATCCGTTTGTACCCGATCCAAATCATTTTCGGCCAGCAGATGGTTGGTCAGCCACATCGTGGCACAGTCGATCAAACAGACATTGTCCGGGGTCAGCTCGGCCAGAACGGGCCCCAGATCGTATGGCGCTTCCAAAGTCGCCCAACCTGCGCCCCGTTGGGCGATATGGCGTCGGATCTTATCGCGCATCTCGTCATCAAACACTTGTGATGTTGCGAGATATATCCGACTTTTTCCTGATGAAACAACAAGTTGCTCGGCAAACGCCGACTTTCCTGAGGCCGCTCCGCCCAACACAAAGGTTAAATCCGGATACACTATAATTACCTTTCATGTGATCCACCCGGTTTTGTTCTGCGTATCGACCCTAGGTCGGCAAGGCAAGCCCGGCCCGCGCCTGTGAAAAGGGGAGATTTCCATGGCACTGGACAATGCGAACGATTTTTCGATGTCCCGGCAAGCGATGAAGGCCGAACTGCTGGACGCGGAGACCGAACTGAAACTGGCCTATGCGTGGCGTGATGATCGCGACGAACAGGCACTGCACCGGTTGATCACGGCCTATATGCGGTTGGCGATTTCCATGGCGGCCAAGTTCAAACGCTATGGTGCGCCGATGAACGATCTGATCCAGGAAGCCGGATTGGGCCTGATGAAAGCCGCCGACAAGTTCGACCCTGACCGCGGGGTGCGTTTTTCGACCTATGCGGTTTGGTGGATCAAGGCCAGCATTCAGGATTACGTGATGCGCAATTGGTCGATGGTGCGAACCGGATCTACTTCGTCCCAGAAATCCTTGTTCTTCAACATGCGCCGGGTTCAGGCGCGTCTTGAACGCGAAGCTGCGACCGAGGGGATGGATTTGGATCGCCACCAATTGCACCAGATGATAGCTGCCGAGATCGGCGTCCCCCTGCGCGACGTTGAGATGATGGAGGGCCGGTTGTCCGGGTCCGATTTTTCGCTGAACGCAGTGCAGTCGGCTGATGAGGACGGGCGCGAGTGGATCGACGCGCTGGAAGATGACCGTGTTCAGGCCGCCGAGACGGTCGAGAATAACCATGACACCGAACAGCTGCGCGAATGGCTGGTGACGGCCATGCAGGCTCTGAACGATCGCGAACGCTTTATCGTGCGCGAACGCAAGCTGCGTGAACCGGCCCGCACGCTGGAAAGTTTGGGGCAGGAGCTTGGCCTGTCCAAGGAACGTGTGCGTCAGCTTGAGGCCGCGGCCTTCGTGAAAATGCGCAAGAACCTTGAAGCTCAATCGCGTGAGGTGCAACACTTCATCGCATGAGACAACTTGCGATTCTGCTTTGTGCACTTGTGGTTATGGCCCGACCTGGCCATGCAGAAAATCTGATATCGGATGATGTTCTGGCCGCAATGACTGCGGCGGATGTGATCATTCTGGGTGAGATTCACGACAACCCTCAGCACCATGTTATTCAGGCCGAGGCATTGAAGGCCATAAAACCATCAGCCGTTGTATGGGAGATGGTGACCGAGGAAGGCGCGCAGCGTCTTGCGGACAAGGCTGTATCCGACCCTGAGGAGCTTGCGCGTATTCTAAAGTGGATTGAAACCGGCTGGCCGCCACTCAGCATGTATTACCCGGTCTTTCAGGCCTCGGATGCGCCAGTATATGGCGCCATGGTTCCGCGCGCCGCCGCCCGTGCCGCGATGGAGCGGGGCGCGGCCACCGCCCTGGGCGCGGATGCGGCGCGTTATGGCCTGACCGTTCCGTTGCCAGCCGAGGAACAGGCGGCACGTGAGGCCGATCAATTGGCCGCTCATTGCAATGCGATCCCGGAAAGTGCCTTGCCGCAGTTGGTCGCCATTCAACGGCTGCGCGATGCGGTGCTGACTCGTGCCATCCTGCGCGCGACGGATGAAACCGGCGGACCGGTCGCGGTGATCACGGGTAATGGCCACGCTCGCAAGGACCGGGGCATTCCGACTTTTCTGACACGTATGCGCCCGGGGTTGAAAGTGTTTGTGCTGGGCCAATCGGAGGACGGGTTAGTGAACGGGGAATTCGACGCGGTGATCGACAGCCCAAGTGTTGAGCGCGAAGACCCGTGCCTGGCGTTTGAAACTCAGAATTAACCGCTGGAACTGTCCGGCCCGCTTGCCTAATGTCGGGGCCGACCGGGACGGGAAGGGCTCAACATGCTGGCATCGAAACGCATTCTGCTGACCATCGGCGGCGGGATCGCGGCGTATAAGTCGCTGGACCTGATCCGCCGTTTGCGGGAACGCGGCGCGACCGTGACGCCCGTGTTAACCCGCGCGGCAGAGGAATTCGTGACGCCGCTGTCGGTTTCGGCTCTGGCCGGAGAAAAGGTTTACCGCGATCTGTTTGACCTGACGGATGAGGCCGAGATGGGACACATTCAATTGTCCCGTTCGGCTGATCTGATCGTTGTGGCCCCGGCGACTGCTGATTTGATGGGGAAGATGGCCGGAGGGCTCGCAAATGATCTGGCCTCGACCCTGCTGATGGCGACCGATACGCCGGTTCTGTGTGCACCAGCTATGAATGTGCGGATGTGGGATCACCCTGCTACGCAGCGCAACCTGAAACAATTGCAGGCGGATGGTGTTCGTTTTGTTGGTCCGAATGAGGGCGATATGGCCTGCGGCGAATACGGTCCCGGCCGTATGTCGGAACCGCTGGAGATTGTTGCTGCGATTGAGTTGGAGTTGGGCGATGGTCCGCTGAACGGCAAGCGTGTGCTTGTAACCTCGGGCCCGACGCAGGAACCCATCGACCCGGTGCGTTACATCGCTAATCGTTCCTCGGGGGCGCAGGGCGCAGCGGTGGCCCGGGCGCTGGCCGCGCTGGGGGCCGAGGTGGTGTTTGTGACTGGTCCCGCAGATGTGCCGCCGCCCGACGGGGTGCGGGTCGTGCCGGTGGAGACCGCCCAGCAAATGTCTGACGCGGTGGATGCCGCACTGCCCGTGGACGCGGGCGTGTTTGCAGCAGCGGTTGCCGATTGGCGCGTTTCCAGTGCCTCGGACAAGAAATTGAAGAAAAGCCGCGACGGGCTGCCTGTGCTGGAGTTTGCCGAAAACCCTGACATCCTGAAACGTGTCTCGCATATGGACACCGGCCGCCCGGCCCTGATCGTTGGGTTCGCGGCTGAGACGGATAACGTGATCGAACACGCCACCGCCAAACGGGCACGCAAGGGTTGTGACTGGATCGTGGCCAATGATGTCAGCCCGGCAACGGGGATCATGGGCGGATCGGAAAATGCCGTTATCCTGATCTCGGACGACGGTGCCGAAGAATGGCCGCGCATGGGCAAGGATGCGGTGGCCAAGCGTCTGGCGCGTAAGATCGCCGATGTGCTGACCAGCTAAATCAAAGGAGCAGTGATGGTTGCAATTCGTGTGATCCGAGAGGAAGGATCTGATCCGTCGGTCCCCCTGCCGTCGTATGAATCCACCGGGGCGGCTGGTGCCGACGTGCGGGCGAATTTGCCGGACCGGGCCTCGATCATGCTTGAACCGGGGCAACGCGCGCTGGTGCCAACGGGCCTGCGTATCGAGATTCCGCAGGGGTTTGAGGTTCAGGTTCGACCCCGCTCGGGTCTGGCCCTGAAACATGGCATCACCCTGCCAAACACTCCGGGTACGATCGACAGTGACTATCGCGGCCCGCTGGGCGTGATCGTCTTGAACGCCGGGCAAGAGACGTTCGAAGTCACCCATGGCGAACGCATTGCCCAACTGGTCGTCGCCCCCGTAGTGCAGGCAGTGTTCGAGCCGGTGGCGGCACTCAGCGACACGGTGCGCGGCGCAGGTGGCTTCGGCTCGACCGGGCGCGGCTGATGTTGCTGGTCCTGATCCTGGCTGCGGGTCTCTGGGGGATCGGCTACCTGGCCGGAGTGTCCAGGGCGGCTCGTATGACCTCGGTCGGGGTTCTGCTGCTGGGCGTGATTACGGCCCAGCTGGTTCTGCCAGATGGCCATCCGTTGCGTGAGGCGACTGGCGGCTCTGCGGCGCTGTGGCTGATCTTGGGTGGCACGGCCATTCTGGTTCTGGTTTACGGAAGGGTGCTGAAAGCGCTGAGAAACCGCGCAGCACCTGCCGCCACCAAGGAGCCCACGATGCCATCCGACCAATTCTCTGAGACCGAACTGGAACGTTACGCCCGCCACATCGTCCTGCGAGAACTGGGTGGACCCGGTCAGAAAAAGATGAAGAAGGCCCGTGTGCTGGTCATCGGCGCCGGGGGCCTGGGCGCGCCTGCGTTGCAATATCTCGCCGCTGCCGGAGTGGGTACCATCGGCGTGATCGACGATGATGAGGTCGAAAACGCCAACCTGCAACGGCAGGTGATTCACCGAGACGCCGATATCGGGATGCCCAAAGTCTTTTCTGCGCAGCAGGCGATGGAGGCGCAGAACCCCAATGCCACGGTTCTGCCCTATCACCGCCGCCTGAACGAAGAGATCGCCCATGACCTTTTTGCCGACTTCGATCTGATCCTCGACGGCACCGATAATTTCGACACACGCTATCTGGCCAATCGCACGGCGACAGCATTGGGCAAACCCCTTATTTCAGGCGCTTTGTCGCAATGGGAAGGGCAGCTGAGTGTCTTTGACCCCGCCAATGGCGCGCCCTGCTATCAGTGTATTTTCCCCGAGGCTCCGGCCCCAGGTCTGGCGCCCTCTTGCGCTGAAGCCGGCGTGATTGGCCCGCTGCCCGGCGTTGTGGGTTCGATGATGGCGGTTGAGGCGATCAAGGTGATCACCGGGGCCGGGCAGGCCCTGCGTGGCGAGATGCTGATATATGACGCGCTTTATGGCGAAAGCCGCAAGATTACTCTGTCCCGTCGTGCCGATTGTCCGATTTGTGGATCGGGGGCGTAATCCCGCTCTGGATCATCCGGCCTGCCGTTCCTAACTCTGTGGTCAAAGGAGACACGCATGACCAATCCGATCCTGTCCGACTGGACCACGCAGTTTGAAATCGCACCCTTTGCCGATATTGCGGATGACGATTTCGCTCCCGCTCTGGATCAGGCGATGCGGGCCCATAACGCTCAGATCGACGCGATTGCGGATAACCCGGACACCCCCACCTTTGCCAACACGATCGAGGCTCTTGAAGCTGCGGGTGACGAAATGGACAAGGTTCTGTCGGTGTTCTTCACCGTCGCCGGGGCGGACAGCAACCCGGCGCGCGAGGAGTTGCAGCGCGCGTTCTCTCCCAAGCTGGCCGCGCATTTCTCGGGGATTTCGTCGAACAAGGCGCTGTTTCAGCGCGTGGCCGATCTGTGGTCGCGCAATGACGAGTTGGGTCTGACCGACGAACAACAGCGCGTGTTGATGCTGACCCATCGGGGATTCGTGCGGGCAGGTGCGGCGCTTGAGGGCGACGAAGACGCGCGGATGCAAGAGATCAAGGCGCGGTTGGCCTCATTGGGGACCTCGTTTACGCAAAACCTGCTGGCCGATGAACGTGATTGGTACATGGATCTGTCCGAGGACGATCTGGAGGGCCTGCCGGATTTTGTCGTGGATGCGGCCCGTGCGGCCGGGCAGGAAAAGGGGGCTGTTGGTCCGGTTATGACCTTGTCCCGTTCTCTGATTGTGCCCTTCCTGCAATTCTCGCCTCGCCGAGACCTGCGGGAAAAGGCCTATCGCGCCTGGACCACACGGGGGGCAAATGGAGGTGAGACCGACAACCGCGAGAGTGCCGCAGAAATCCTGCATCTGCGCGAAGAACGTGCCAAGCTACTGGGCTATGAGAGTTTCGCGGCCTACAAGCTGGAAACCGAAATGGCCCGCACGCCCGACAAGGTTCGTGACTTGTTAATGCAGGTGTGGGAACCCGCCAAGACCCGCGCTGACGCGGATGCGAAAACCCTGACGCAGATGATGCAGGCGGATGGCGTCAATGGTCCGCTGGAGGCTTGGGACTGGCGCTACTACGCCGAGAAACGCCGCAAGGCTGAACATGATCTGGATGAGGCGGCGCTGAAGCCCTACCTGCAGCTGGACCGTATGATCGAGGCGTCCTTTGCTTGCGCCAATCGCCTGTTCGGGCTGGAGTTCGCACCGCTGGATGTACCGCTCTATCACCCGGATTGTCGCGCGTGGGAGGTTACGCGCAATGGGCAGCATATAGCCGTGTTCATCGGCGATTACTTCGCGCGGGGATCGAAACGCTCGGGTGCGTGGTGTAGCGCGATGCGGTCGCAGGCAAAGTTCCCGAAGGTGCAGGCGCCTGTCGTGATCAATGTCTGCAACTTCGCCAAGGGCGATCCGGCGCTGTTGTCTTATGACGATGCGCGCACGTTGTTCCATGAATTTGGCCACGCACTGCACCAGATGCTGTCAAATGTGACCTATGAAAGCATCTCGGGCACGTCGGTTGCGCGGGATTTCGTGGAACTGCCCAGTCAACTTTACGAACACTGGCTGGAGGTCCCTGAGGTTCTGGCCGAGTTCGCAACTCATGCCGAGACCGGAGAGGCAATGCCGCAGGAGATGCTGGAGAAAGTGCTGAAGGCCGCCAATTTCGATCAGGGGTTCCAAACGGTGGAATACGTCGCCTCGGCGCTGGTCGATCTGGCGTTCCATGACGGTGCGGCTCCGGCCGATCCAATGGCGAAACAGGCGGAGGTGCTGGCCGGGATCGGTATGCCGCAGGCCATCGGAATGCGCCATGCGACGCCGCACTTTGCGCATGTATTTGCGGGCGACGGATATAGCTCGGGCTACTACAGCTACATGTGGTCCGAGGTGATGGATGCCGACGCGTTTGCGGCGTTCGAAGAGGCAAGCGGCGCATTCGATCCAGAACGAGCTAAGGCGCTGGAGGAGCACATCCTGTCCACTGGCGGCTCACGTGAGGCCGAGGAGCTATACCTCGCCTTCCGTGGCCGGTTGCCGGGGGTCGAGGCCTTGTTGAAGGGCCGGGGGCTGATCGCCGCTTAGTACCCCAAGTCACGATCGACGAGGTGCAGGAAAGGCTTGCCTTCCTCACCCCGCCGGATGTTCTCACAAATCACTTGCGCCGCTGTCACCGGCCGCGTTTCTGAAGCGATGTGCGGGGTCACCGTCACATTCGGATGCGCCCAATAGGGATGATCCACAGGCAAAGGCTCGACCCGGAACACATCCAGCGTGGCGTGATCGACCTGGCCCGAATTCAGCGCCTGCAACAGGGCGTCATCGTCGATCAACGGCCCCCGGCCCGGGTTGATGATGCGCGCGCCTTTAGGAAGCAGAGCCAGGGTTTCGGCGTTCAGCATGTTTGCAGTGGCAGGCGTGTCCGGCAAAAGCAGTACCACGATCTCGGCCTGCGACAGGGCCGCGTGCAGCCCATCTGCGCCATGCAGGCATGTGACACCGTCAATCTCTTTGGCTGAGCGGCTCCAGCCGATGACGTCAAAGTCCAACGCGGACAGAGCGCGAGCCGCAGCCTCGCCCAACGCGCCAAGCCCCAGAATGCAAACCCGGCGTTCGGTGGCCAAAGGCGGTGCGTCAGGTGCCCAGGCACCATCCTGAACGGTAATGTGCTGATCCATTCCAAGGTGATATCGCAGCACGTGGCCGACGACCCATTCTGTCATTCCTTGCGTCAGGCCGTGATCCACCATCCGCGCCAGCGGGACGGTCAGGGTCCCATTGCCCGCGATCTTCTCGACCCCGGCCCAGAGGCTGAGCACGGCCTTCAATCGCGTGTAGGGGGTGAAATCCAGCAGGCCTCCGTTCGGGGCATAGACGATATAGTCCACCTGATCCGGTTCGAATTCGGTGGCAAGGCGAAAGTCCAGCCCAGCCTGTGTCAGGTACTTGGTCAGCAGTGGCTCGTAGACAGGCCACAGGGCAGGGCGCGCGGAAAACAGGATGTTCACGGGCATAGCGGGCCTTTCAGATCAGCGGGGGCGGTGGATATGGGCGCTTTGAACGATGCCGAAGGCGGCCATCAGAACCAGCATGGCTGAGCCGCCATAGCTGACCATCGGCAGCGGCACACCCACAACTGGGGCAAGGCCCATCACCATCGACATGTTGACGGCAAAGAACAGGAAGAAGTTCAGCGCGATGCCCAGCGTCACCAGAGACGAGAACCGGTCCTTGGTTGAAAGCGCGGTGACCAGACAGAAGACCAGGATCATGCCATAGAGGGTCAGCAAGGTGATGCCGCCGACAAAACCGAACTCCTCGGCCAGAGTGGTGAAAATGAAGTCGGTGTGTTTCTCGGGCAGGAAGTTCAGGCGAGATTGGGTGCCTTGCATGAATCCACGCCCGTTCCAGCCACCGGACCCCAGCGCGATCTTGGATTGGGTGATATGATACCCCGCGCCCAACGGATCGGTCGAAGGATCGAGGAAGGTGTCGATCCGGCGGAACTGGTAGTCCTTGAGCAATTGCCAGTCGGTTCCGCGGCTGTTGAACACCGTTGCGATCAGGCCCACCACGGCTGCGATGACGGCGGCGAAATAGGTCCAGTGAACACCGGCCAGAAACATCAGCCCACCACCCGCCGCCAGCAGCAGGATCGATGTGCCAAGATCAGGCTGGCGCAGCACCAGAAAGGTTGGGATCAGGATCAGCAGGACCGGGACGATCACCCAGACAGGCCGCGAAGTCTTGTGCGAGGGCAACCAGTCGTAATAGGCTGCCAGCAGCATCACCAGCGTCACTTTCATCAGTTCCGAGGGTTGCAGCCGCATGAATTTCAGGTCGATCCAGCGCTGAGCACCCATACCGACCGTGCCGAACAATTCCACATAGATCAGCAGAAGAATCGATACGATATAGGCGAGCACCGACATGTTGCGCCAGAACCAGATGGGCACCAGCGCGATAATGAACATAACAGCCAGACCCAGCCCGAACCGTTCCATCTGCGGCTCGGCCCATGGCGCCCACGATCCACCCGCCACCGAATACAACATCAGAAACCCGGCGCTGGCCACGCTGATCAGCAACAGGGTCAGCGGCCAGTTCATATAAAGAAACTTGCGGAACCCCGAGGGCGTGGATTTGACGGCATACTCAAGATAGCTCATGCGCGGTCCTTTTCGGACGGGCGCGCTTTGGGGCGGCGATCGCCCTCAAGCCGTTTCTGCTGTTCCTTGATGCGGTCGCGGTCGCCGGCCGGGTAGGCTTCAAGCGGGGGTGTGCCGTTGTAAAGCGCCTGCAACATGATGTCCCGTGCAACCGGGGCCGCGGCCTTGGAGCCGCCACCGCCATGTTCCACCACAACGGCCACGGCGTATTTCGGGTTGTCATAAGGCGCAAAGCTGACGAACAGCGCGTGGTCGCGGCGTTCCCATGGCAGATCTTCGTTACGGATCACACCGGCGGCGCGTTCGGCCTTGGTGATGTTGCGCACCTGGCTGGTGCCGGTTTTGCCTGCCATGCGGAACTCATCCGCGATGATACGGCTGCGATAAGCCGTGCCGCGCCGGTTGTTCGAGACCGTGAACATCGCATGACGTACTTGTTCCAGATTGTTACGGTTCACCGCCAGCGGTTCCCCCGCGCCCGAGGGCTGTTCGATCCCGTTCACAGAGCGTACCAGCCGTGGCGATACCGCCCGGCCTGTTGCAATCCGCGCCGTCATGATCGCCAGTTGCAGCGGTGAAGCCAGCATGAAACCTTGGCCAATCGAGGCATTCGCTGTGTCGCCAACCAGCCACTCTTCCCCGTGCACGCGTTGTTTCCAGGCCTGGTTCGGGGCCAGCCCGGCCGCCACGGCTGACATCGGAATGTCGTGCTTGACGCCGAGTCCGAAAATGCGGGCCATGTCGGAGATCTTGTCGATGCCAGTGCGCAGGGCCACGTCATAATAGTAAACGTCACAGCTGCGCTTTAGCGAGGTTTCTAGATCAACCGTACCATGCCCGCCGCGTTTCCAGCAGTGGAAGCGGCGGCTGCCCACTTTCAGGTGGCCGGGACAGTAGACGGTATTCGATGGCCCGATCACCCCGGCCTCAAGTGCGGCCATGGCGGTGATCATCTTGAAGGTCGAGCCTGGCGGGTAGGTGCCCTGCACTGTCTTGTTGGCCAGCGGGCGGTAATTGTCCTGTGTCAGCGCCCGGTAATCCGCGACCGAGATGCCACGCACGAACAGGTTCGGGTCGAAACTGGGGGCCGAGCTGATGGCGCGGATATCGCCGGTTTCGCAATCAATCACCACGGCGGCTGCGCTTTCCCCGGCCAGACGCGCCTGTGCATATTGCTGCAGATCGGCATCGACCGAAAGTTGCAGATCAGCCCCAGTCTCACCTTCCTGCCGGTCCAGCTCGCGCATCACGCGGCCGGTGGCATTGACCTCGACCCGTTTTGCTCCGGCCTTGCCGCGCAAGGCGATTTCCTGTTTGGCTTCCAGCCCGACCTTGCCGATCTGGAACCGGGGGATGCGCAGGACGGGCTCGGGGTCTTCGATCTGACTGAGGTCGTAATCGCTGACCGGGCCGACATAGCCGACCACATGGGCAAAGTCTTCGTAACGCGGATATTGCCGGGTCTGCCCCACTTCAGGGATCACACCGGGCAAAGCGGGCGCATTAACGGCGACCTTCGAGATGTCCTCCCACGTGACCTGATCAGCCAGCGTCACCGGCAGGAACGGGGCAGAACGGCGCATTTCGGCCTTGGCCCGGTCGATCTCATCCTCGGTCAGGGGGATCAACTGGGACAGTTTGGCGATCACCTCGTCCACATCGCCTGCATCCTCGCGCACCATGACGATCCGGTAGGAGGGCGAGTTCTGGCTGATGATCTCTCCGTTCCGGTCATAGATTCGGCCTCGAGTCGGTGGGATCAGGCGGATATTGATCCGGTTTTCCTCGGCCAGCAGGCGGTATTCGTCAGCCTGATCCACCTGCATGAACCGCATCCGGGCGGCCAGCCCGCCGATAAAGGCGGCTTGCAATCCACCCAAAACCAGCGCCCGGCGCGGCAGGCGTTTATAGGCAAGGCCTTGGGCTTTGGGTTTGCGTTGCTTCATGCGCGCGCTCCCAATGCGCCGGTTTCAGCCGTGGATTTGCGCCGCACACCGAGTCCGTTCTGGCTGAGCAGAACGATTAGAGGATAAACCGCAATTGTCAGGACGACTTGGATCACCACGGGCCCCAATGCTGCCTGTTGCACAGACAGAATAGCAAGAATGACACGGTTCAACATAAAAACAGCTGTGATTGCCACGGCGACGGTGGACCATTCGCCGACAAAGCCCGAATCCCGTAAACCGAACGCCGCCGAGCGTAGGTAAGCAGCCCCCAAGACCACCAGCGCCGCCAGCAGGCCGGGCGGGCGTTGCAGCAACAGATCCGCCATCAGCATGACGATCGCTACCAGTAAGGTCGGCACGAACTCAGGCCGCCGCATCACCCATGCAAAGGTCAGGGCAATCAGCAAGTCCGGAAAGGGCCAGCGATCCGGTTTTGTATCCAGAGGCAACAGGTGCAGAAACAGGATCAGCGCGGCCAGAAACAGGTACAGGCCCCGCTTAGACCAAAGTTGTGAAGTCTGGCTATCCATCACCAACCTCCACCGGCGGCAGCGCTGCCTCAGGCTGTGTGGGGCCAACGATGCTGCCCGGGTCCCGAATGGTGGGGGCCGATTGATATCGCAGCACCCGCAGGAATTCGAGCCGTTCGAAATCCGCCGACAAACGCACCCGCAGGCGGCCCCCTGGATCGGCTGTGATCTGTCCGATCAGCAACCCGGCCGGAAACACGCCGCCATCGCCCGAGGTCACGACACGGTCGCCAGGCCGGACCAGTTCGCGGTTTTCAAGAAACTCGACGGCGGGGGCCGGAGTGTTGTCGCCCGTGATCAGGGCGGTTTGGCCCGAAGGTTGAATGGTCGCAGGGATCGCGCTGGAGGCATCGGTCATCAGGATCACCCGCGCCGTGTCCGGGCCCACGCCGGAAATGCGACCGACCACGCCGATCCCGTCCATCGTGGCCCAGCCATCGGTGATGCCGTCCCGTTCGCCGACATTTAGCAAAACCGACTGCCGGAACGGAGAGCCGCTGTCGGCCATCACAACCCCGGTGATATAGGTCAGGCGTGGATCGAGCCGAACGTTGTTCAGGTCCAGCAGCCGGGCGTTTTCCTGCTCAAGCTGCAGCGCGGCCTCTTTCCAGGCCCGCATCAGGCGCAGCTCGCTGCGCAATTCCTGGTTCTGTTCGCTCAGGCGTTGATAGCTTTGGAAATCGCGGGCCAGATTGACCACGGCAGTGACCGGTACCACGGCCCATTCCATTGACGGCACGACCCGGTCGACGACTTGGGCGCGGAACCGCTCCACCCGCGGGCTGTCGATACGCCAGACCAGAAAGATCCCCAGCAGGCACAGCACCACGATCCCCAGTAGCAAGCGGCGCAAGGGGGTGGTGTATTCGTCGCGCTGTGATCGGTCTTTTGCCACAGGACTCCTTCCCGTGCTGCTCGTGCCGAGTTTACCCTATCTGCAAAGGGTGCGCGCCTTAGCTTTCGTAGTCAATCGCGTGGCGCAGTTGTTTTTCGTATTCCAAAGCCTTGCCCGTGCCCAAAGCCACACAATTCAGGCTTTCATCGGCAATCGACACGGCCAGACCGGTCTGTTCGCGCAGCGCCAGATCCAGATCGCCCAGCAGCGCACCGCCGCCGGTGAGCATCACACCCCGGTCCACGATGTCCGCTGCCAGATCAGGTGGTGTGGTTTCAAGAGCGGTCATCACCGCCTCGCAAATCTGTTGGACCGGCTCCGAGAGCGCCTCGGCCACCTGGGCCTGGCTGATTTCGATCTCCTTCGGCACGCCGTTCAACAGGTCGCGGCCCCGGATATGCATCGATTGGCCGCGGCCGTCATCGGGCATGCGGGCGGTACCGATGGTCGTCTTGATGCGTTCAGCGGTGGATTCACCGACCAGCAGGTTCTGCTGACGACGCAGGTACGAAATGATGGCTTCGTCCATGCGGTCTCCACCAACCCGAACCGAACGGGCATAAACGATATCGCCAAGCGACAGAACCGCAACCTCGGTGGTCCCACCGCCGATATCAACGACCATGTTACCGGTCGGATCGGTGATTGGCATACCCGCACCAATCGCAGCCGCGATGGGTTCGGCGATCAGGCCTGCGCGACGCGCGCCTGCAGAAAGAACCGACTGACGGATCGCGCGTTTCTCAACCGGAGTTGCGCCGTGGGGGACGCAGACAATGATTTTCGGCTTGGAGAAGGTCGAGCGCTTATGCACCTTGCGGATAAAGTGCTTGATCATTTCCTCGGCGGTGTCGAAGTCGGCAATCACACCTTCGCGCATCGGGCGGATCGCCTCGATCGAACCGGGTGTCCGGCCCAGCATCAGCTTGGCGTCTTCGCCAACGGCAAGCACTTTTTTTACGCCGTCCTTTACGTGATAGGCCACCACGGACGGCTCAGAAAGGATCACGCCACGCCCCTTGACATACACCAGGGTGTTTGCCGTCCCAAGGTCGATGGCCATGTCCGCTGTGAACAGGCCGCCCAGATTGCCAAAGATCCCCATGTTTCCCCTGATCCTGTATGTCGGTTTTTCTACTGCCCGCGACTCGACGGTTCCGGGACGGATGACTTATAGGGTGCCAGCACGCCCGGTAAAAGGGCTGATTCCGCGACAATCAGCACCTTTCCGCCTTATTGAGAGGGACTTTAGAAGGCAACATGCTCTCTTATCAACACATTTACCACGCCGGGAATCTGGCTGATGTTCAAAAGCACGCTTTGTTGGCATCTGTGCTGGATTACCTGACCCGCAAAGACAAGCCGCTGACCTATCTCGAAACCCATTCCGGTCGGGGTTTATACAAGCTGGACGCGGCCGAGTCGGTGCGTACGGGTGAGGCCGATGCAGGTATCCGGCGCGCCCAGCAGGCCAAGTGGTTTGACGCGGACCATCCGTTGGAGCGAGCGATCCGTATGGTTCAACAGAGGCACGGAACGGAAGCCTATCCCGGATCACCTCTGATCGCCGCCAGTTTGCTAAGAGAACAGGACAATCTGCACTTTGCCGAGCTGCACCCGCAGGAGCATTCCGCTCTGACCATGGTGATGTCGCCTTATGGGGCCAAGGTGTACCGTCAGGACGGGTACGAGTTGGCGCAGTCTCTGTTGCCCCCGACGCCGCGGCGCGGAATGATGCTGATCGATCCGAGCTATGAAGTGAAATCGGAATACGACCGCCTGCCGGGAATCATCGGTAAACTGCATCGCAAGTGGAACGTGGGCGTAATCGCTCTGTGGTATCCGATCCTGACGGATAATCGCCATGGTGCGATGATTTCCGCCCTGAAATCTCAGAACTTGCCGAAAACCCTCTGCCACGAAGTCAGGTTCGATCCTGTGAGAGAGGGGCATCGTATGGTGGGGTCGGGTATGTTTTTCGTCAACGCGCCATACGGCCTTGAGGATGAGACGACCCGCCTGACAAAGCTGTTCAAAGGACTCAGGGCGTAAACTTCAAAAAAGGCGGAAAGCTCCCAACTCGCTTGCCCGCATCAGAGATGCAGTCAACCGAGTTGGGCCCGGCAGCGCCGCGGGTGCGGGAGCCGCTGCCCGTCGATTTAGGTCAGATCTTTGTAGCTGATCTCGCGCGCGTCGGCGCCGGGACCGGTTTTTTCGCGACGCACGTTCAGGCGGTTCAATGCGTGGATGTAAGCCTTGGCCGACGCAACAACCGTGTCAGTGTTGGCGGATTGTCCGGTGGCGATCATGCCATCTTCTTCCAGGCGAACCGAAACCGTGGCCTGCGCATCCGTTCCTTCGGTCACGGCGTGCACCTGATAAAGCTGCAGCCGGGCGGAATTCGGGTAGATCGCACGGATCGCCTTGAACGTCGCATCCACCGGACCGTCGCCGTGTTCGGTTGCGATGACATCTTTGCCGTCAACCTCCAGTTCGACAGTCGATTCCGCCTGACCGCCGGTACCGCAGGTGACCTTCATCGAAACCAGTTGCAGGTGGTCGTTGCTTTCGTCATCGTCCAGCGACATCAAGGCGATGAGGTCGTCGTCGAATACCTCTTTCTTACGGTCGGCCAGATCCTTGAACCGAACGAAGATATCCTTGAGCTGGTTGTCCCCGACCTCATAGCCCAACGTTTCCAGCTTGTCGCGCAACGCCGCGCGGCCCGAGTGTTTGCCCAACGGCAAAGACGTGCCCGAAAGGCCGATATCCTCGGGGCGCATGATTTCGAAGTTCTCGCGGTTCTTCAGCATGCCATCCTGGTGGATGCCGCTTTCATGCGCAAAGGCGTTCTTGCCGACGATGGCCTTGTTGAACTGCACGTTGAAGCCCGAGACCGTCGCCACCCTGCGCGAAATATGCATGATCTTGGTAGTGTCGATGCCGGTGTTCCAAGGCATGATGTCGTTGCGGGTGCGCAGCGCCATCACGACTTCTTCCAACGCCGTGTTGCCTGCACGTTCGCCCAGACCGTTGATGGTGCACTCGATCTGACGTGCACCACCTGCGACCGCCGCCAGAGAGTTTGCGGTCGCCATGCCAAGGTCGTTGTGGCAGTGGGTGGCAAAAACCACCTCATCCGCACCGGGCACCGTCTCGATCAGGCGCTTGATCAGATCGGCGCTTTCCACCGGAGCGGTATAACCCACCGTGTCAGGAATGTTGATCGTGGTCGCACCGGCTTTGATCGCAATTTCGATCACGCGGCACAGGTAATCCCATTCCGTTCGGGTGGCGTCCATCGGCGACCATTGCACGTTTTCGCACAAATTGCGCGCGTGGCTGACGGTTTCGTGGATTTTCTCGGCCATCTCGTCCTGGGTCAGGTTCGGAATCGCGCGGTGCAGCGGAGAAGTGCCGATGAAGGTGTGAATCCGGTTCGTCCCGGCGTGCTTCACGGCCTCCCAGCAGCGGTCGATATCGGCGAAATTGGCGCGGGCCAGGCCGCAGATACGGCTGTTTTTCGACCGCTGAGCGATTTCCGAAACCGCTTTGAAGTCACCTTCCGAGGCGATGGGGAAACCGGCTTCGATGATGTCGACACCCATTTCGTCCAGCAACTCGGCAATCTCGAGCTTTTCGGCGTGGGTCATGGTGGCGCCGGGGCTCTGCTCGCCGTCGCGCAAAGTGGTATCGAAGATCAAGACGCGGTCTTGGTCGGTCACGTTAGTCATGGGAATCTCTTTCTTGTCTGTCCTAAAGCCTATGGCGCGCGGGCGTCCTCCTCTGAGCGGGCGCGCCGGATGGCACGCTCAGAGGCGGATTAGGATCAGTAGGCCACGCAGAGACGCACCGCGAATGGCGGTGTCGGCAACAAGGATATCTGCGCGGTTGATCATGGGGTTGAGGTTATACAGAGCCGTCCCGGAATGAAAAGACCAATTTGCGACGTAACTGCAGTTGAGCGGTTTCTTTTCCGCGCCACGTTGATCCGCGCAGGCAGGCGGCTAGGTAGTTCGCCATGGAAAAAGCACTGATCATTGGCGCATCAGGAGGCATCGGACAGGCAGTCTGTCAACGCCTGAGCGGGCAGGGGATGGCTGTGAAGGGCTTGTCACGCTCAGCCGACGGGTTTGATTTGACGAACCCTGATGGCGTGCATCGCATGCTGGGCGCGATCCCCGGAGCGTTCGACCTGATCCTTGTTGCGTCCGGGGCATTGGAGATCAACGGCAAGGCACCGGAAAAGACCGTCCGCGCTGTATCTGGGCAGGCAATGATGGATCAGTTTGCACTGAATGCCGTGGGTCCGGCCTTGGTCCTCAGCCATGCGGCACGCCTGTTGCCCCGCGACCGCCGCGCGGTTTTTGCCGTGCTTTCGGCGCGTGTGGGATCGATCGGGGATAACCGGCTGGGTGGTTGGATCAGCTATCGGGCGGCAAAGGCGGCGGTGAATCAGATTGTTCACACGGCAGCCATCGAACTGGCCCGCACCCACAAACAGGCGATCTGTGTCGCGCTGCATCCCGGTACTGTCAAAACGGACGTCACCCGGAAGTACCTCGGCCGACATCCTGCTGTTGCCCCGGACGAGGCCGCGTCGAATCTATTGGACGTGATGGCGCAATTGACCCCGGCCGATTCCGGCGGGTTCTTCGACTGGGCGGGAAAACCGGTGCCGTGGTAGCGGTATTGCTTCAGCCGTCAGTGCCGTCCGGGTCCGACGGAGCCGTCTCGGGAGCCGCTTCGGGAGCAGTATCGTTCGCCGTTTCCAGTGCGCCGTTGTCCCAAACGCCGGTTTCCGTTTCGCCGTTGGCATAGCGTACGGTGCCGGCGCCATGGCGTTTCGCGTCCACGAAATTGCCCTCGTAGACATCACCGTTGGGATAGGTTGCGATCCCCTCTCCGGTAATCTTGCCTTCGGTCCATTGACCCGAATAGGTGAACCCGTTTGCCATGATGATTTCGCCCTGTCCGTGGCGTTTACCGGTCAGAAACTCGCCGGAATAGACCGTGCCATCCGGGTAGGTGGACATGCCTTTGCCTTGCCGCAAACCGTCCACCCAGTCTCCCTCATAACTGGAGCCGTCGGCCATGGTCAGAATGCCCTTGCCATGGTTCTTGGCGTTCCGAAACTGGCCCCTGTAGACGGTACCGTTAGGATAGGTCGAAACACCTTCGCCTTCGATCACCCCGGCGATCCAATCCCCCTCGTAGGTCGATCCGTCCGGGTAGGTGATAAGGCCCTTGCCCTCGGCCAGATCTGCCTTGAAATCCCCGACATGGACCGACCCGTCCGGGTAGGTCAGTTCGCCCACCCCCTCAAGCAGGCCGTCGGTCCACTCACCGGTATAGAGGAACCCATCCGTGCCGGTATAGGTTCCCTGACCATGCCGCAGGTCGTTGGAATAGTCGCCTTCGTAAACATCGCCTTTAGCATAGGTCATCTTGCCCTTGCCTTGCCGTCGACCTTCGATCAACTCGCCCTCGTAGACGTCCCCGTTGACAAAGGACATGCGCCCGGTGCCGGTGATCCGATCCTCGGCCCAATCGCCGTCATAGGTCATCCCGTCGGGCAGAGTCAGGCTGCCCTGGCCGTGGCGCTGACCGTCGCGGATGTCTCCTTCGTAGATACCGCCATTGGCATAGGTCACCTTGCCCTTGCCCTGTTTGACACCATCCACCCAATCGCCATCGTAACTGTAGCCGCCCGGGTCACTCAGTACGCCTTTGCCGTGATGCCGGGCGTTCTGGAACCCGCCCTCATAGCGCACGCCATTGGCATAGATGGCTATGCCGGTGCCATTGATCGCACCGTTTGCCCATTCGCCCTCGTAACTGCCACCATCGGCATAGGTGATCTTGCCAAGCCCTTCGGGTTGGCCCTTGGAGAACATCCCCTCATAGACCGAGCCGTTGACATAGCGGGCAGTGCCCGTGCCCTTAATCTCGCCCTCAGCCCATTCGCCACTGTATTCGAACCCGTTGGGCAGGCGGTAGGTGCCGGTGCCGTGACGCAGGCCGTTCTCAAAGGTGCCCTCGTAGACGCCCCCGACCTCATCATCCGTGGTGATCACCTGACCGTTCTGTGCGGCGACACCCGCAGCGATCAGGGCTATCGCGGATGCGGCAATAGAAATGCGGAAAGCGTTCATGATCGGTCCTGCCTGTCCGGTTTTCATCTTTTGCGCAAAACTACGGCACGCGCGGGGGCAGAGCAACGGGTTTTGCCGCATTTGCCTTTCACTCGCGCAATGATCTGCTAAATGGCAGTAAGACCGACGAGGGCAAGAGGGCAGCATGGCCGACCGTTTCCGCATCACTCTGGCGCAACTCAACCCGATCGTGGGGGATATCGAAGGCAATGCCGCCAAGGCGTTAGCCGCGTGGGAGCAGGCGCGCGATGCCGGGGCCGATCTGGTGGCTTTCCCCGAGATGTTCATCACCGGCTATAATACGCAGGATCTGGTGATGAAGCCCGTCTTTCACCGGGCGGCGATGGTGGCTGTCGAAGAATTGGCCGCACAATGCGCCGACGGTCCGGCGGTGGCGATTGGCGGACCATGGGTTGAAGATGGCAGCCTGTTTAATGCCTATCTGATCCTCAAGGGCGGTCGGATCGGCAGCAAGGTGCTGAAACATCATCTGCCCAATGAAACGGTGTTCGATGAGGTGCGCCTGTACGACTCTGGCCCGCTGGGCGGGCCTTACGCGGTCGGAAACACACGCATCGGTAGCCCGATCTGCGAAGACAGCTGGCACCCTGATGTGGCCGAAACGCTTGAGGAAACCGGGGCCGAGTTTTTGCTGATTCCCAACGGATCGCCCTATTTCCGTAACAAGTACGACGTACGCCTGAATCATATGGTGGCCCGCGTGATCGAGACCGGTCTACCGGTGATCTACCTCAACATGGTGGGCGGGCAGGACGATCAGGTTTTTGACGGGGCGACTTTCGGCCTGAACCCGGGTGGAGAACTGGCGTTCCGGATGCCGGTTTTCGACGAGACCGTGACTCATATCGACCTGGAGCGCGGCGATGATGGCTGGCGCATCGTGCCGGCCGAGATCGTGCTGCAGCCCGATGAATGGGAGCAGGACTATCGTGCCATGGTGCAGTCCCTGCGCGACTACATGGGCAAGACCGGGTTCAAAAAGGTTCTGCTGGGTCTGTCGGGCGGGGTCGATTCCGCTCTGGTCGCGACGATTGCCGTGGATGCTATCGGGGCTGAGAATGTGCGCTGCGTGATGCTGCCTTCGGAATATACGAGCCAGGCTTCATTGGACGACGCCGAAGCCGTGGCCAAAGCACTGGGCGTGCACTACGACTACGTGCCGATCTCGGACAGTCGGGCGGCAGTGACGGACACTCTGGCCCCGCTATTTGCCGGTCATGATGAAGATCTGACGGAAGAAAACATCCAATCCCGCCTGCGCGGTTTGCTGCTGATGGCGATCTCGAACAAGTTTGGCGAGATGTTGCTGACCACCGGCAACAAATCCGAGGTCGCGGTGGGTTATGCCACGATCTACGGCGACATGAACGGCGGCTATAACCCGATCAAGGACCTGTACAAAACGCGTGTGTTCGAGACCTGCCGCTGGCGCAACGCCAATCACCGCGACTGGATGATGGGCCCGGCCGGCGAGGTGATCCGCCCCTCGGTCATTGACAAACCCCCCAGTGCCGAACTGCGCGAAGATCAGAAGGATAGCGACAGCCTGCCCGATTACCCGGTTCTGGATGCGATTCTGGATATTCTGGTCGATAAGGAGGGCTCGATCGCTGATTGCGTGGCCGTCGGTTTCAACGAGGTCGACGCGCGGCGGGTTGAGCACCTGATCTATATCAGCGAATACAAGCGCTTTCAGTCCGCCCCCGGAACGCGCCTGACCAGCCGGGCATTCTGGTTGGATCGCCGCTACCCGATTGTGAACCGCTGGCGGGATCGGGGCTGAGCCGAACGGGGAATCGTGAAGCTGGGTTAAAACGACGTTTCGATACCAGACCCATTACGCTCGATTGTCTTGGTATTGTTTCCGAACAGTGGATAACAATTTGATTTTTAAAGCTCTCAGGGAACTGACTGCTTGAAACTGAGACATTTTTTTGCCACATTTTAGCTTAATTGATGCCCCACATGGGGCGGCGTGACCTCAATTCGATGTTTGTAACTGTGGCGCACGCGTGTTGGATGTCTGAGTTAACGATTTGGTGCTATTATGTTTAAGGGATATGACAAGCCGCTTCACCCGCCGTTAAGGTATAAGTCAATGGAATCCGAAGCACGGGTTCTGGACGAGGCCAAGCTGGACTCGGCGATTGCTAATCTCCTTCGGGAAGAAGAAAGCGAAGACCCCGAGCCCGTAGTGGGAGCGGCTAAACCACCGGCGATCTTCCCGGTTCTGGCCGAACAGGCGGAAATAGACAAAGAGGTGGAGCCCCGCGATTCTGGCCTTGCGGCAACCTTGCGTCAGAAATTGGCCGAACTAAGCGGCGCGGCGTAAACTCCAGGCGATTTGAAACAGGGCGGCGCGATCTTTCTCGCACCTGTTGGCGTGTTCGCCACAGCTGCCAAAAAACATCGGTCCCTCGACAGAAGACATGTTGCCTGAGTGCCTGCATCACGCCTTCATTGCGACCTGAGCCATGAAGTAAGAGCGGTTGATGCCCGGCCCCAAACCAACCCCCGTTGAACCCGATCTGCATCTGCCCAAAACCGTGGATGTCGTTGTCATTGGCGGCGGCATTATCGGAGCATCGACCGCGCTGGAATTGGCTGAACGCGGCGCCTCGGTACTGTTGTGCGAAAAAGGGCAGATTGCGGGCGAGCAAAGCTCTCGCAATTGGGGGTGGGTCCGTCTGGGGATGCGTGACCCGCGGGAGATTCCGTTGATGATCGAATCGCTGCATCTATGGCAAGGGCTGGATCAGCGCATCGGGCGGGAAACCGGCTATACCCGCGCGGGTATTCTGTTTGGTGCTTCGGGCAAACGCGACGGCGGCAATCTGGAACAGTGGCTGCGTCACGTGGACGGGCTGCAAACCGGCGCGCGGCTGGTTTCGGGGGCCGAGTTGAATGCCCTGCTGCCGGGCAATCAGACCTCGTATGATTGCGCCCTTTACATGCCGCAGGACGGCCGGGCCGAACCGCAACAGGTTGCGCCTGCAATTGCCGAGGCAGCGCGGGAGAGCGGCGCTGTTCTGATGACCAATTGTGCCGTCCGCAGCGTCGATGCCGGGAATGGTCGCATCACCGGAGTATTCACCGAGCGTGGCCGTGTGGCCTGTGACTTCGTGGTTCTGGCCGGTGGTGCCTGGTCGCGTCTGTTTGCCGGAAATGCGGGGATCGAACTGCCGCAATTGAAGGTTTTGAATACGGTCCTGCGGACCTCTCCAGCTGAGGGACCGGAAGCGGCGTTTTGGTCCGACGATTTTGCCATGCGTAAACGGGCGGACGGGGGCTATTCCATCGCCTCGGGTCATGAAAACACGGTGGACATTGTACCTGACAGTTTTCGGCTGGCGCGGCAGTTCCTGCCCGCATTCGCTCAGGAGTGGAGATCGCTGCGGTTTCGACTGTCAAAGCGCTGGAGCATCGAAGCAAGCCAGAACCAGACCTGGCTACCCACGGATGTCACCCCGTTCGAACATTGTCGCGTGCTGGATCCCGAACCTTCGCCCAAGACGCTGCGTCAGGCTTGGGCAGCGGCGCGCAGAGGTTTCCCAGTGCTGGAACAGGCCGAGCTTGTACAAAGCTGGGCGGGTCTGATTGATGTCACGCCGGACGCGGTGCCGGTGATCTCGGGGGTTGATCAGATGCCGGGAATGTTCATCGCAACCGGGTTTTCGGGCCATGGGTTTGGCATCGGCCCGGCAGCAGGCCGCCTGATGGCCGATCTGGTCGCCGAAACCACGCCGTGCGTCGATCCGGCCGCCTTCCGCCTCTCCCGCTTTTCAGATGGCTCAAAGGTGCGACCGGATCCCGGGTACTGAGGGCCTAGCCCATCATCTGATAGCTGACCGGCACAAAGCGGAACCCGTCACCTCGTCTTTCGACGAACCCGGCTGCAGGGAAGGGCATGTGATAGCCGATCATTGGCACCTTGTCGGCGGCCAGCATTCCCAGCACATTGCGTCGCGAGGCGGTAGCGGCAGCCTTGTCCATGTCAAAGCGCACTTCCCATTCCGGATGGGCAAATGACCAGACATAGTGGTTCGCCAGATCGGCGGTCAGCACCAGCCGCTGACCGTTGTTTTCCAGATGATAGACCGTGTGACCGGGTGTGTGCCCATAGGCGGCGACGGCGGTGATACCCGACGCAACTTCGCCGCCGTCTTCGATAAAGGTCATTTTCTCGGCCAGCGGTGTCACCTTGGCGGCCACCAGATCACCGACGCGGTTTCCGGCCTCTTGTGCGGCCCAGAAATCATACTCGGGCGACGCGGTGACATAACGCGCATTGGGGAAGGTCGGCGCATCACCTGTGGTCATGCCACCGATATGGTCGGGGTGCATGTGGGTAATGACAACAACGTCGATCTGATCCGGAGTGACACCCGCATCCGCCAGTGCAGCCTGAATGCCACCCTGGCCCAAACCGGTATCGAACAGCACCAGCTCGGACCCGGTATTGACCAGCGTCGGCGTGAAGAAGAATTGCGCTACATCCGGGGAGATGAAATTTTCGGCCGAAACCTTGGCGAATTCCTCATCTGAAGCACCGCCGCCGAAAATCTCTTGGGCGCCATCACGCGGCAGGCTTCCATCCAGCAGCGTGGTGACGGTGAAATCGCCCAGTGTGAAGGACTTGGCGATGGATGAATTGGCCTTGGTCTCGCTCGCGGCGGCCAAAAGCGGGGCCGCGGCTGTGGCAAATGGCAAAGCGGCCGCAGAACCCAAAGCGGCGCGGCGTGTGAGTTTAATGGTCATTTTGGTTCTCCCTGTCAGAACACCTTTAGGTGAGTTAGGTCAGTGCGAGTCTCTTGCCAGTTTATACCCCAGAGATATGGGCTGCGTGGATGAACAATGCGTGTTAAATTTTGTTTATGCCGCGATCTGATAATAAGACCGTTCCAACCGACCAGAGTGTCGAGAGCTTTCTATCCAGGGTGCAGCCTTCCGGCAGGGCCGAAAGCGGGAAGGTTCTGGACGGGCTTTTCCGAAAGACGACGGGGTTCGAGCCCGTCATGTGGGGGCCCTCGATTGTGGGCTATGGGCGCTATCACTATCGCTATAAATCCGGGCGCGAGGGCGATTTCCTTGCCACCGGCTTTTCCCCACGTAAATCCGCGCTGTCGATTTATATCATGCCCGGTTATGCGGATTTCGGGGATATTCTGTCACGTCTGGGTAAGCATAAGCTGGGTAAGTCTTGTCTATACGTGAACAAGCTGGAGGACATCGATCTGGATGTTCTGGCCGAGCTGATCCGTGCCGGGCTTGAGGACTTGGAGCAGCACTGGCAAGTGGAGCCGACCTGAACGCCCTTGCTGGACAATTGGCCTATCCTGTGACATGAGCCGCGCCAACAGGAGAACTCCATGACCACCACCCGTTTTGCCCCGTCGCCCACCGGTTACATCCATGTGGGCAACCTGCGTACCGCCCTGATGAACTATCTGATCGCTCGCAAGGCGGGCGGCACGTTTATCCTGCGTATCGACGACACCGATCCTGAGCGGTCGAAAGAAGAATATGTCGATGCCATCAAGCAGGATATGGAGTGGCTGGGCCTGCACTGGGACCGGGTCGAGCGTCAGTCGGACCGCCTGGACCGCTATGCCGATGCCGCCGACAAGCTGCGTAAGATGGGTCGGTTCTATGAGGCGTTCGAGACGCCTACCGAGCTGGACCTGAAGCGCAAGAAGCAACTGAACATGGGCAAGCCGCCGGTCTATGATCGCTCTGCATTGAATCTTTCGGATGCCGAGAAAGAGGCCCTGCGGGCTGAACGTGGCAATGGCGTCTGGCGGTTCAAGCTGGATCACGAGCGGATCGAGTGGACTGACGGTATTCTGGGCGACATCTCGATTGATGCTGCATCAGTGTCTGATCCGGTGCTTATCCGTGGCGACGGGCAGGTTTTGTATACGATCGCGTCGGTGGTGGATGATACCGAGATGGGCGTAACCGATGTCGTGCGCGGCTCGGACCATGTGACCAACACGGCGACGCAAATTCAGATCATCGAAGCGCTGGGCGGCACTTGCCCACGATTTGCGCACCATTCGCTGCTGACCGGGCCGCAGGGTGAGGCGCTGTCGAAACGTCTTGGCACGCTGGCCTTGCGCGATCTGCGTCAACAGGGTGTGCAGCCTATGGCGCTGCTGAGCCTGATGGCGCGTCTGGGCTCGTCCGATCCGGTCGAGTTGCGCTCGGACATGGCGGAACTGATCGAAGGCTTTGATGTGAACCGCTTTGGCGCGGCGCCAACCAAGTTCGACGTGCGGGACTTGTTCCCGCTGACCGCCAAGCATCTGCAATCGCTGCCACTGGCGGACGTGGCCGATGCGGTCGCTGACGCGGGCGTTCCGGCAGAACTGGCCGAGCCGTTCTGGGCGATGGCGCGCGAGAACATCACCACTCTGGGTGACCTCAAAGGTTGGTGGGAGCTGTGCCGTGACGGGGCAGAGCCTTTGATCGCCGACGAAGATCGTGAGTTCATTAGTGAGGCTGTGGCTCTGCTGCCCGAAGGTCCATTCGATGGAGAGACGTGGGGCACTTGGACCAAAGCCGTGAAAGAGGCCACGGGTCGCAAGGGCAAAGGCCTGTTCATGCCACTGCGCAAGGCGCTGACGGGTATGGAGCGCGGGCCGGAAATGGCGAACCTGCTGCCGTTGCTGCAGGTGATCCGAGCACGCGGCTAAGCGCGAAAGCACTGATATCTGAAAGGCGGGGCCGACATGCGGTCCCGCCTTTTTCTATGCAGTATGGACAATCGACGCAGAAATGCGGCGCAGCCGATCATCGACAAATTCGGTCTCAACCGGTTTCAAATGCTGGTGACGCGGGTATCGAGGTTCCGCCGGGTCATTCAGAATCGGCGCGTACCACCCATCGGTGGTGGCAAAAAACCGGTCCGCACCGTCCTCACCAAAAGTGCGCAGATACCCTTGCACAACCACGTCGATATAGCTGAGCAGCAGTGGATGACAATTGCTGGGCTCGGTGTGGCGGCCCTGCGACACCGCGTAAACGGCGATTTCGACCTCGTGGGTCAAAGGATGTGTGACAGCTTGGGTCGCGGGAACCCGGTCATAGGCCCATTCCCGCTCGTCCAGCGCCACCCAGTCGTTTTTCGGGACATGGGCGATCATCCCTTCGATCTCGGACTCCGGGTCCGGGATTGCGGTCAGGAAGGCTACCGGGCGTAGGTCGGTGTGTCGCCAAGCGCGTCGCCACCCCTTCAGCCGCGCAGGATGTGGGTCGGGGAAATCGTGCGTCGCTAGGTTCACGAGGCTGCCATAGCCGAAGAAATAAGGGTCTGCCATGCGCCGTCAGGTCCTTCTTGAGCGATTGATGTATGTCAAACCGCTTTTTTGCCGGACATGCAATAAGGTCGCATCTTGAAATTTGGGAGGTCTCGATGAGGATTACCAAAAGGACAAACATTGCGGTGCGCCTGTTGATGTATTGCGCGGCGCATCAGGATCGGCTGGTGACAAAGGCCGAGATCGCCGATGTGTGCAACATATCGGAAAACCACCTGGCACAGGTGATCAACCAATTGAGCCAGTTGAACTACCTCAGTACTCAACGTGGTCGCAACGGTGGCATGTCTTTGGCGCGTTCCGCCGATCAGATTCGGATCGGCTCGGTGTTTCGCCATGTCGAAGGCAATTTGCCAATCGCTGAGTGCTTTGCCGATGCCGACAACACCTGTCCCCTGACGGATGCCTGCCGATTGCGACTGGCGCTGCAGGATGCGGCCGAGGTGTTCTATGCTTCGCTGGACGAAATCACACTGGACGCGCTTGTGTGCGACAACGACCAGTTGCTGCAAATCCTGCAACCGGTCGCCTGCGTGCGTTGAGATCAGTCGCTGGCCCGCAGGATGCGGGCCGGACGTGCGGCCAGAGGGCGCAGGGCAAATGCTAGTCCCGCGCCAAGGGTCACCAGAATGCCGGCCAGAACGATGCTCAGCGCTGAGGTCCAGATGACCGAGAAACCGATGTCGAAGATGTAGGTGGCAACCGCCCACCCCCCCAGAATGCCGGTCAGCAGGGCAACGCCCCCGGCCGCTGCACCCAGCAGGACCGAGCGTAGAGCAAAGCTGATCAGTATGTGCCGCCGATCCGCGCCCAGTGTTTTCAGGATCGCGGATTCGTAACGACGCGCGGTTTCTCCTGCGGCGGCGGCGCCGATCAGAACAAGAAAGCCGGTCAGCAAAGATATCCCCGCCCCGTAGGACGTTGCCGCTGCCAATCCGGCCAGCAGGCCCGAGACGCGGTCAATCGCGTCGCGTACCCGAATCGCGGTGATGTTGGGAAACTGGTCCGCCAGATCGCGCAGGATGCCGGCTTCGGCCTTTTCTTCGGCATAGACAGTGGCGATGAAGCTGTGCGGCGCCCCGGCAAGAGCCGAGGGGTTCATCGACATGATGAAACCTATGCCAGCGGTCGAGAAATCGACCTCGCGCAGGGAAGTGATTTCAGCGGTGATGTCGCGGCCCAGGATATTCACGGTCAATTCGTCGCCAAGGGACAGGCCCATTTCCTCAGCCTCCTCCGCGGCAAAACTGATTTGCGGAGTGCCGGAGTAATCCTTGGGCCACCATGCCCCTGCGGTGACGCGGGCGTTTTTGGGTGGGTTGGTGGAATAGGTCACGCCCCGATCTCCGTCCAGAACCCAGTGATCGCCTGCGATGTCGCGCGCTGGCCGCCCGTTAATCTGCGTGATGATGCCGCGCAGCATCGGAGCGCTTTCGATGCGGCTAACAGCGGGGTCAGAGTCCAGCCGTTCGGTAAAGCCGGGCATCTGGTCTTTTTGAATGTCGACAAAGAAATAAGACGGGGCCACGTCAGGCAGATTGCCCGAGATGGCATTTCGAAGGGTCCCGTCGATCTGACCAACAGCGGCAAGCACCGAAAGACCCAGCCCCAGCGAGAGGACGACTGATGCAGCCCCCTCTCGGGGGTCTGAGATCGCCGACAAGGCCCACCGCATGGCGGGGCGACCACGGGCCACCTTGGTGCTGATCCGAGCCAGTTTGCGAATCGCAAGGGCAGACAAGGACAGCAGCACCAGCGCACCGATCAACCCTGCACTTGTCCAGAGGGTCAGGCGCATCGAACCGCTGAACCACGCGGCAGACGCGATCAGCAGTGCCAATCCGGTGGCGGTTGCCACCACGAAGGCTGTGCGCGGAAGAGCGCGCGCCGATGACAACGCGTCACGGAACAGGGTCGCAGCGCGGACTTCCTCGGTTCGGGCGAGGGGCCAGAGGGTGAACAGGAGCGCAGTCAGCACCCCGTACAGCGCAGCCTCGGCCAGAGGTCGAAGGTAGAGCGTGAAAACGGCAGGGACAGGCAGGCGGGCCTCGATCAGAGGGGCCAGCAACAGAGGTAAAGCTCCACCGATAGCAATCCCCAACGCGATGCCGATACCTGACAAAACTCCAATCTGAATCATGTATGTCTGAAAGATCGTCACGCGATCCGCGCCTATCGTTCGCAGCGTGGCAATAGTTTCGGTCTTTTGTGCCAGATAGGCGCGGACGGCAGCTGAAACACCGATGCCGCCAACAGCCAGACCGGACAGGCCGACCAGAACCAGAAAGGCACTGAGCCGCGTGACAAACTCGGCAATTCCCGGCGCGCCGTTGCGGGCATCGGTCCAGCGCATTCCGGTGCCGTCGAAACTACTTCTGGCCGAGGCGGACAGGGTTTCGAGGTTGGTCTCCGGCGGCAGCTTCAGCCGGTATTTGGTGGCAAACAACGTCCCCGGCGCCAGCAGGCCGGATGCCTGAAGATCCCGGGTCCGGACCAGAGTGCGCGGCCCCAGCCCAAAGCCGTCCGCGGCGCCGTCCGGTTCATGGATCAATGCTGCCGTCAGCAAGAAATCCTGCGTGCCAAGCGCAAAACGGTCTCCGATGGACAGGCCCAGCCGGTCCATCAGCACCGGATCCATGACCGCTCCGGGCAGGTCCTGCTGGCCGTTCAATGCAGCCGTGAGCGGTTGTTCGGGCTCCAGCCTTGGTGTTCCCAGCAACGGATAGGTCGCGTCCACGGCTTTCACCTGTGTTAGGGCGCGTTGAGTCCGGTCGCCCTGCCGTACAACTGCCATCGAGCGGAAGTCGACCACTTCGGACACATCCGTCGCGGCTTGTCGCATCCACGCACGTTCATCGTCGCTGGCAAAGCGGTAGGTGAATTCCAATTGCGCGTCCCCGCCCAGCAACGCTGCGCCTTCCTGCGTCAGTCCGGTCTGGATCGCGGACCGCACCGACCCGATGGCGGCTATGGCGGCTACCCCAAGGGCCAGACACGCGAGAAATACGCGAAAACCGCGCACGCCACCGCGTAGTTCCCGGTGCGCCAGTCGAGCGGCAAGGCGCAAGCTCATTCCGCGGCCTCTTGCTGGGTGTTTTCCGCGATGGTTCCGTCCCGCAACCGGATTACCCGGTCGCATTTGCGCGCCAGGCTGTGGCTATGGGTGACCAGAACCAGCGTGGCACCATGCTTGTCACGCAAGCCGAACAACAGGTCGACGATGGCCGCACCGGTGGTATCGTCCAGATTTCCGGTCGGCTCGTCCGCCAGCAGGATCTGAGGGCGTGGCGCGGAGGCACGCGCCAGCGCCACCCGTTGCTGTTCACCCCCCGACAACTGCGCCGGATAGTGATCGCGCCGATGTGAAAGGCCGACCGCTTCCAGTTCGGCCTCAGCACGGGCAAACGCGTCTTTATGCCCGGCCAGTTCCAGTGGCGTGGCCACATTCTCAAGCGCCGTCATGGTCGGGATCAGGTGAAAGTTCTGAAACACCACCCCCATGGTATCGCGCCTGAACCGGGCAAGGGCGTCCTCATCCATTCCGGTCAAGTCGCGGCCCAGAGCGGCGATTTCGCCTCCGGTCGCCTGTTCCAACCCTCCCATCAGCATCAGCAGCGAGGATTTGCCGGACCCAGACGGCCCGACTAGCCCCAACGTCTCACCCTGGGCGACGGTCAGAGAGATGTCATGCAGGATTTTCACCCGGCCGGCATTGCCATCCAGCGACAAAGCGGCATTTTGGAGCGAAAGAACGGGTGTCGTCATGGGTCATTCCCGATGGGCGCGGTCATTTGGGATATGGAGCGGTTCAGATGTTGCGCAAGGCTTTGATGTCGATGCTGTTTATGTTTTGCGGCTTTGCGGCCACAGCCGAGCAGGTGGTGATTGCTGCTTTAGGGGATTCGCTGACGCAAGGCTATGGGTTGCCCGAACAGGACGGTTTTGTGCCTCAGTTGGATCGCTGGCTTAAGGCGCAGGGCGCGGATGTGCGCGTGATCAACGCCGGCGTTTCCGGAGACACCACGGCTGGTGGCGCGGCGCGGATGGACTGGACGCTGACCCCGGATTTGGACGGGATGATCGTGGCGCTTGGTGGAAACGATCTGCTGCGGGGAATCGACCCGGCGGTGTCGCGCACCAACCTTGAGAAGATTGTCAAAGCGGCGGATGTCGCAGATGTCGATGTGCTTTTGATCGGGATGCAGGCGCCGGGAAATTATGGGGCCGATTACAAAGAGGCGTTTGATGCCATCTACCCTGATCTGGCCGAACAGTATGAAATCGGCTACGCCCCAAGCTTTTTCACCGGATTGGCCGCCGAGGGCAATCCTGACGCCGCCCGTCTCTATATGCAGCCGGACGGCATTCACCCGAACGCCGAAGGGGTCGCCTTGATCGTTGATAACCTCGGCCCTTATGTGCTGGAACTTGTCGCCGCGGCCCAGCAGTGATCAAACGACGGTTACGACGGTCCCGATCGGCACACGCTCATAGAGATCGACAACGTGTTCGTTCATCATTCGGATACAGCCGTTTGAAACCGCATGGCCGATGGTCTGCGGCTGCGTTGTGCCGTGAATGCGGAAATAGGTGTCGACGCCATTCTGGAACAGGTACAGCGCCCGCGCGCCCAACGGATTATCGCCGCCCCCGGGCTGGACATAGTCATTGTCTTTGAATCGGGCATAAGTAATGGGTTCGCGTTCGATCATCTCGTCGGTCGGGCGCCAGGTTGGCCACTCTTTCTTGACGTCGATGGTGGCGGTGCCAGTGAACTCCAGACCGGCTTTGCCTACCCCGCATCCATAGCGGACCGCCTTGCGCGGCTCGGTCACGAAATACAGGTAGAACGAACGGGGCGCGACCAGCAACTGACCCGGCTGAAACTGCTTCTTTATGCGCACAAATTGCGGCGTGGGATCGTATTCGACAGCTTTATTCTTTGCCGCCGCAACGCCAGGCACCAGGCTGGCGGCTGCGGTCGCGGTCAGAAAGGTACGGCGGGTGATCATGGCAGCTCTCTTTAAAACAACAGACAAATCTTGACCTTAATTTCGGAAGGATAACCGATCTGGTCAATCGCTGGAGAGAAGTAACCCTATTGTGATGTCGTCGTAGGGACACACAATCAGGTAGCAACACGAGCGCAAACAGACACCGAAAAAAGAAAAAGGGCAGAGAACACTCTGCCCTTCCAATATCTTACGCAAGCACGATATTGTCCGCGCTTTCGCGGCCGTCACGACCGGCGCGCAGTTCGTATGTGACCTTCTGGTTGTCGGCCAGGCCGGTCAGGCCCGAGCGTTCCACGGCCGAGATGTGAACGAAGATGTCTTTGCCGCCATCATCGGGTGCGATAAAGCCGTAGCCTTTGGTGGTGTTGAACCATTTTACGGTGCCTGCGGGCATATCCGTTGTCTCCTGTTTAGTGCTGCCCACGGAGTTGCGGCAGCCCGGCGTCGTTGTCTGTATCGATAGACTGAGCGCCGTAGAAGGAGACAGTAGGTCGAAATAGAAAAACGTTAGCGATCTAGATATGGCATCGGCAACGGCGCGGGGCAAGGGAGGAGTCTTGTTCTACAAGAAACAAAAAAAACCGGAAATCCGATGTGGATGGCCAATCTGGCCTGCTGGTGGTCGCCCGAAGAAATGTTGATAGGCCGCCCAAAGAACAGGAAAAGCCGACCTAAATTTTGTACATTTCGCTTTCGGTAGGAAACATCAACCGGATAGCATTCAGGCTTTTGTCGGACAGGGTGAAGGGCTTATCACCACCCTCAGAATGGCCACCCGCCTGGTTGATATGCGGAACCGAGGTTTTGCGCCGCGAAAAAACCGAATACCAGCGTTTCCGTAGCTTGTAGGCAAGCCAGCCGTTCAACTCATTTACGTTTTCGAGCCGAAACAGGCGATCGATATGGTTGACGCCCGCCTGGTCGATGGCGAAGGCTTCAAGGCTGAGCGGAGAAAGATTCTGCGTCGAAATCCAACCGGGGGCCAGTTCTTTCAATCCATCCTTCATACCTATTTTGCCATGCTGGACCCAGTCTTCGAACTCCATCTTCGTCGTTTCATCCCATTCAGGTTCAAAGTTATAGCGGCACTCGGCATCGGGTTTGAAATACCGGTAATATGACCAGAGCATATCAACAGGGTTCCGGATGGTCATGAAATAGGTGAGCTTGGGGTGACCCGGGTACAATTCTGCCAGCTTCGCTTTGACATAGGGCGCGGTATCGTGCGGGTGGAAGTGCTCAGATTCGTGAGCGTAGTCGACGGCAAAATCGCCGTTTTCTTTTGAAAGGTATGGCCACAGATGTCTGCGGACTGATGTGGAGCCACAGCGTGGCTTGGATATGAATACAAGCCCTTTTGAGAACAGCACTCTCACAAATTTGATCCTTATCTTACTTGCCTGTTGTGGTTGTGGCCCACAGAATCAACCTGAATCACTTTTACCCGAATGCCAAGCTGGTATGTCCTGCTTGATGCTTTGGATGCTGCGATGTGATCGCTGAAAAGCGGATTATGATATCCGAATTAGGGTGGAATTCTCGCCTTGTGCGCGGTCTGGCGTCGTGGGCACATCACCGACGCATACGAATGCGTCGGTCACGCGCGTTTTGAAAAATCCCCAACGGGTGCCGATCAAAAGGGGCCACCGATCAGCTACACTCAGTCAGCGACGGGCAGTTTATCTACGACACCGCTGTATCGGGCCGAGGCAATAAAACACTCTGGTAACTCGTCGATCACATCATCAATAGGGTCATACAACCGATCGGCGTCGGCTTTGAACTCATCCGGGATGTCTTTCGGGGTCCGCTCACGCCGCTTGGGCGGGGCGAACTTCAACCCGGTAAACCGCGAAATCGTATCCTGATGTTCCCAAAGCGCGTCATAGCGAACGCACAGAACGGGAACATCTTCAAATGTTACCCACTCCCTGATCTGCCGTGCTTGCTGCAGCACATCGCGTTCGAACAGCTCATCAAAGGTGCCGGTGGCGTGCAGATGATAAAAGTGCTGATCTATCCAGTCCGCGCCAAATCTTTCCATTGCGGAATAGACGGAAAACGCGGAATCCTTGGTCGGTCCGAAACAAAAAACGACCCGGGTATTTTCGGGCCATGTTGAGAGCGGCTGAGGAAAGTCGTGTGTCTTGTACACGCAGGGAGTGAAATACTCCGTGTCACTCAGCCGGGCGACAAAATCCACCCGTTTCGCCGATTTCGGATCGATCTCCTTCAACGCTTCAGCAAGGGCCAGAAAAGTCAACGTGCTGCCGGACCGGCCATTGCTTGCCACAATGACACAGTTTTGAGGTGCGTTTTGCGGAATGCGTTCCAACCGCCGAATAGCAACTCGTTTGCGAACACTACGTTTCCACTTGCCGATGCGCTTTTCAAAAAGGTCGATCATCGTGCAAACTTTTTGTGCTTCAAACGCTTAGGTTCCAGAGCATCAGGGCCCAGTCGGCGTTTCTTGTCTTCTTCATAGTCTTCGAAGTTACCCTCGAACCATTCCACATGGGCGTCGCCCTCGAACGCCAAAATATGCGTGCAGATCCGGTCGAGGAAGAAGCGGTCGTGCGAGATGACCACGGCGCAGCCGGCGAAATCGACCAGCGCGTCTTCCAGCGCGCGCAGGGTTTCGACGTCGAGGTCATTGGTCGGTTCGTCGAGCAGCAGGACGTTGCCGCCCTCTTTCAGCAGGCGGGCCATGTGAACACGGTTGCGCTCACCGCCTGAAAGCAGTGAGACCTTTTTCTGCTGGTCGCCGCCCTTGAAGTTGAAGGACGAGCAATAGGCGCGGGAATTGACCTGCGCGTCACCCAGTTGGATGATCTCGGCACCACCAGTGATCGCCTCCCACACGGTGTCGTTGTCTTTCAGGTCGTCGCGGGACTGGTCGACATAGGACAGCTCGACCGTGTCGCCCAGCGTGATGGTGCCGCTGTCGGGCTGTTCCTGACCGGTGAGCATCTTGAATAGGGTCGATTTACCCGCACCGTTGGGGCCGATAACACCGACAATTCCGCCGGGGGGCAGGGCGAAATCCAGCCCTTCGATCAGTTGCTTGTCGCCCATGTGTTTGGACAGGCCCTCGACCTCGATCACCTTGCCGCCAAGGCGCTGGCCGTTAGGGATGACAATCTGGGCGCGGGTCAGCTTTTCGCGTTCAGACTGCTCGGCCAGTTCGTTATAGGCGTTGATCCGGGCCTTGGATTTGGCCTGTCGGGCCTTCTGACCCTGACGCATCCAGTCCAGTTCGCGCTGCAGGGTCTTTTGCTTGGACTTGTCCTCGCGGGCTTCCTGCTCCAGCCGCTTGGCTTTTTGTTCCAGCCACGCGGAATAGTTGCCCTCGTAAGGCAGGCCCCGGCCACGATCGAGTTCGAGGATCCAGCCGGTGATGCTGTCCAGAAAATAGCGGTCGTGGGTGACGATCAGGATGGTGCCCTTGTAGTCGATCAGGTGCTGTTGCAGCCAGGCAATCGTTTCGGCATCAAGGTGGTTGGTCGGTTCGTCGAGCAGCAGCATGTCGGGCGCTTCCAGCAGCAGTTTGCAGAGCGCGACGCGACGCTTTTCACCGCCCGAGAGGTTGGCGATGTTGGCGTCGTCCGGCGGGCAGCGCAGGGCCTCCATCGACACGTCGATCTGGCTGTCCAGATCCCAGAGGTTCTGGCTGTCGATCTCGTCCTGAAGTTTTGCCATCTCATCGGCGGTTTCGTCCGAGTAGTTCATGGCCAGTTCGTTATAGCGATCAAGGATCGCCTTTTTCCCGGCCACGCCCAGCATCACGTTTTCGCGGACGGTGAGGGCCTCGTCCAGTTTCGGTTCCTGCGGCAGATAGCCGACCTTGGCGCCTTCGGCCGCCCAGGCTTCGCCGGTGAAGTCCTTGTCGAGGCCCGCCATGATCTTCATCAGCGTTGACTTACCCGCGCCGTTGACGCCGACGACACCAATTTTCACGCCGGGCAGAAAGCTCAGGTGGATGTTTTCAAAGCACTTCTTGCCACCGGGATAGGTCTTGGAGACACCCTGCATGTGGTAGACATATTGATAGGCGGCCATGTCGCGTCCTTTGGGTCGGGGAGATTGAGTTGGGCGGTGTGATAGCGGATGGATGGGGTGGGGGCAATGGATATGGCTTCGCAAAACAGCCATTGCCCGGAGTGTTTCCCAACGGGTTGAAAAAAGAGTATCGGTAGAGACCATTGAAGGGACAAAGACATTGCAGGTAACGGAGGAATTCGTGGCATTGTTTGCAGATTGTATTGTGGTCGCTCTAGCTTTTTTTGCCATGTTCCGCGTGGCCAAGTTCTGGTCTGAGGTAGTTGGTGCGCGGTCACGGATTTATCAAGAACCCGTTTCACCGGCGGATCATATTCGCATTCCTGTACCCGCCTCGTATGACAAAAGTACCCCTCAAGATGTTGCCTTTCGAAAATACTGGTGGAAGGCATTCAGGCGGATGCTGGCGGATGCTGGCGGATGCTGGCGGATGCTGGCGGATGTGACGTTTTCTTGTTGCTTCATTTACTTTGTAGTCGAAAAGCTCGGTGCTTGAATGGCGTTGAAACAGCTGATTTCTGGTTGGGCTAAGTCCGGCCAAATTGATTGGATCGGGTTAAGGCCAGAACGGCGTCTCGGGATGCGAGTTCCAGAAGTGACCAAGATATTAGCCGGTGGGCTGGACGGCGACCGAGCACCTGCAGGCAAGCGGGCGGTGACTCTGATCCAGCAGGAGCATCTGGCCGCGATTGGCTCTTATCTGGGGCAGGGGGCGGTTGCGCCTGAAATCCTTCGGCGCAATCTGGTGGTGTCGGGTATCAACCTTGCGGCACTCAAGGGGCGGGAGGTGCAGGTGGGGGAGGCGATTTTGCGCTTTACTGTCATCTGTGCGCCGTGCAGCCGGATGGAGGAGGCGCTGGGCACAGGGGGTTATTCTGCCATGCGCGGGCATGGAGGTTGGTGTGCCGAAGTTGTGCAGCCCGAACGGGTCCGGCTGGGTGATCCTATACAACCTGTTGATTGACAAGCCGACTGAGTTCTGAACATCAGCAAAGGATGTTGCGCAGCACCATTCCATACGCACGACCGGGGCAGGTCATCGGTCTGTTCGGCGGGTCTTTTGATCCTCCGCACCAGGGGCATGTGCATGTGACGCTTGAGGCGATGAAGGCATTTGGGCTGGATCGGGTCTGGTGGCTGGTGTCGCCGGGCAACCCGTTGAAAGAGCGCGGCCCCGCGCCGTTGCAACGGCGGGTCAGTGCGGCGCAGGCTGTCATGCAACATCCGCGTGCCGAGGTAACGGATATCGAGGCGCTGACCGGAACGCGCGCAACGGCTGATACGCTGGCAGCATTGCAGCGGCTTTACCCTCAGGTGCGGTTCGTCTGGCTGATGGGTGCGGATAATCTGGCGCAGTTTCATCGCTGGAAAGACTGGCGCCGAATCATGGATAGCGTGCCGGTTGGTGTGGTTGCGCGGCCGGGGGATCGGATTTCGGCCCGGATGTCGCCTGCCGCCCGGCTGTATGCGCGCTATCGCATCGACGGACAGGCGCGGCATCTGTTGGGCCGCGCACAGGCGCCGGCGTGGTGTTTCGTCAATGTGCCGATGGTCGATGTGAGCTCGACCGAGCTGCGCACGCGCGGTGAGTGGGAAGGTGGAGTGTTGCCTGAATAGCTAAGATGGGCACATAATCGCATTCAGTGGTTGTTTGCCTGTGATCTCTGGGATTTTAATTGACCCATGGTTGATCGTCTTTCGCGTCGTTTGTTTCTTGCCGGTCTGGGGGCCTCGGTTGTTTCAGGCTCGGCTCTGGCTGATGCCCCTGCGCAATCTTTGCGGCCTCAAATTCGGGGGAGTTTACCCACTGGAGCAGAGCGGCTCATTAAATCCGCAAAGCTGAAAGGCGAGGTAGCCTTTGCCGTCGCCGATGTGGAGACCGGTGCTCAGCTTGAGGCATTTGGCGGCGATCAGGGCCTGCCTCCTGCCAGCGTCGCGAAGGCGCTGACGGCGCTTTATGCGCTGGATGTTCTGGGGGCCGAATACCGGTTTGAAACCACCTTGATGGCCGATGGACCGATCGAGAATGGCGTGCTGAAGGGCGACCTGATCCTTGTAGGCGGCGGAGACCCCCTTCTGGATACCGACGATCTGGCCGCATTGGCGGCCAATCTGCGTGAGGCCGGAATTACCGAGGTGCAGGGCGCATTCAAGGTTTATGACGGGGCGCAGCCTTATGTCTTCAGCATTGACCCCGGGCAGCCGGACCATCTGGGATACAGCCCGGCTATCAGCGGCATCTCTTTGAATTTCAACCGCGTGCATTTTGAATGGAAGCGCGGCGGCAGCGGATATGATGTGACCATGGATGCCCGCACGGCGCGTTACAGGCCGTCCGTGGATATGGCGTCAATGCGGGTCGAAAAGCGCAGCTTGCCGATCTACACCTATCAGCCAAGCGCCCGGCAGGATCGTTGGACGGTGGCTAAAGGTGCGCTGGGCAATGGTGGTGCGCGCTGGTTGCCGGTGCGTAAACCGGCGCTTTATGCGGGCGACGTGTTTCGCACGCTGGCGCGGGTGAACGGAATTGTTTTGGGTCGCGTGCAGATCACACGCGAGGTACCGCAGGGCTCTGTTCTGGTGGTGCATCAGAGCGACCCTCTGGAGAGTGTCCTGCGAGGAATGCTGAAATACTCGACCAATATCACGGCTGAAATGGTAGGGATGGCGGCCTCGAAAGCGCGTGGTGCGGATATCCAAAGCCTGGCTGATTCCGCAGCGGAAATGAACCGCTGGGCCTTTGAGGCATACGGTGCGCGCGGCATCGCAATGGTGGATCATTCGGGGCTTGGCGATACCTCACGCGTCGCGCCGACAGATTTTGTGAAAGTTCTGGTTCAAGCTCATAAGGACGGGGCGCTGCGACCGTTGTTGAAAAAATTCACTCTGGCCGACAGTCAGGGGCGCCCGGTCAAGGATCATCCGATCAGGGTGGATGCCAAGACCGGAACGCTGAATTACGTGTCAGGGCTGGGTGGGTTTATCACCGCTCCGGACGGCTCGGAACTGGCCTTTGCCGTCTTTACTGCTGATGTTGATCACCGCGCCACCATCCCCCGCGCGCTGCGCGAACGCCCCGACGGAGCGCGCAGCTGGAACAACAGGTCGCGCAAACTACAGCGCGCGCTGATCGAGCGCTGGGGAATGCTAGCGGGCAGCTGAGATCAGGTGGTGTGGCGCGCCCGCGCGCCGCGCTCGATCGCGGCGGCATGCAGGCGGTCGATATTCAATTCGTACCTGATTTCTTCCAGCAGGCGCAGCTCGGTCTCTGCAAGCGACCCGTCCGCCGCGGCCACGTCACAGGCCAGCGCATAGGCCGTTTCGTGCAACCGCTCGGGCAGGTTATCACGGATCAGGCCGAACAGTGCGTCCAGTCCGTCCTCTTGCTCGAACAGATCGAACACGGTTTGCGATACCCTGCGCGTGCGGTCGATATCGTATTCGGCAAACACCGGTAACATATTTACCGCGCCTTCGATTTTGACCAGTTCGGCCGTGCGGATGGTTTCATCCGACGCAGAGACCGCGACCATGATCGCAACAAGGCAATCCTGAGGGGACATTGGGTGAGGTACTTGTTCGGTCATGGTGTCGTCCTGATTGGGCATTCTGCGCCCGCACGATAGGAGGGCTGGTGGGCAGGTTCAACGGGTTTTACCTCAATAGTCACAGAATGGGCAGTGGCCCCCGCGTTTTGGTCTGGCGCAAAACGAAATTGCTGCGCGTGTCGCGCACTAGCCCGGATTTCAGTAGCCGTTGCATGATGAAATGCTCAAGATCTTCGGGCGTTTTGGCATAGACCTTCAGGATGAAGTCGTGATCGCCCGTGATCGAGGCGCATTCGACGATCTGTGGTTCGGTCTCGACCAGCCGCAGGAATGCGGTAATGCTGTCCTCTTGATGGTCGCGCAAGGCGACGTGGACATAGGCGATAGCGTTTAGCCCCACGGATTTGGCCCGCACCTGAGCGATATAGCCCGAGACCACGCCCGACGCCTCAAGGTCGCGTACGCGCCGCCAGCACTGCGAGGCCGAAAGGCCGGTGCGGTCGGCGAGTTCCTGCATCGACAGGCGGCCATCGGTCTGCAACTGCTGCAGGATGGTAATATCAGCGGGTTGAAGCGTTTGTTTCACAATTGATGCCTTTGCGATACATATTCTCCAAATTACCAGGAAAACCTCGTTGCAACAAACCAGAATTATCAACGCGCGCGGCTATACTTTCCTCAAGGAGGAGAAAGTGATGCCAAAATCGACCAAATACGTCGCCAAAGTGGCTGATACGCGCGGCCATATCGCCTATACGGCTGAGGAAGACGCGGTTTGGGCCGATCTCTATGCCGCGCAAGAGAAAAATGTGCAGCGCTACATGGCGCGCGATTACCTTTCGGGGCTGGAAAGGCTGGATCTGCCGAAAAACCATGTTCCGTCCTGCGCCGATATCTCGGAGCGCCTGATGGATATGACCGGGTGGCGGGTGCAGCCGGTGCCCGCGCTGATCGGTTTCAAGACTTTCTTTGGTATGCTAGCTGATCGGGTATTTCCCGCCGCATCCTTCATCCGGTCGCGCGAGGATTTCGATTACATCGAAGAGCCTGACATCTTTCACGAGATTTTTGGCCATACCCCTTTGCTGAGCGATCCGCGCTTTGCGGCTTTTAGCCATGCCATCGGCAAAGCCGGGGTGCAGGCTAGTGACAAGGACTATTCCTGGCTGATCCGGCTCTATTGGTTCTCGATTGAATTTGGGCTGCGACGGCAGGACGGAGAGATCAAGGCGCTGGGGTCGGGGCTTGCGTCCTCGCCGACTGAACTGGTTTACGCCGTCGAAAGCGACATTCCGGACCGTGATCCGTTCGATGTTCTGACGATCCTGCGTACGCCCTATCGGATCGACATGCACCAGATGGGCTATTTCGTGTTAAACTCACCTGAGGAGCTGTTCGCCGCCGCCGAGCGCGATCTGCTGGCGGATGTGTGGCAGGCGCAGTCCCTTGGGTTGCTGCCGAACAAGTTCCCGGAAAAAGCAACCGCAGCGGAGTGAACGGATCATGACCACATCAGGAGAAACCTGCAGCCTTTCGGACCGAACCTGTGTGCCCTGTTCCGGAGGTGTCCCGGCCCTGACCCGGGACGAGGCAAACACCCACATGGCGGAACTTTCGTCCGACTGGAATTTGGACACAGAGGCAAAGGAACTCAGCCGCCACTACAAGTTCAAAGGGTTCGCCAAGGCGACTTATCTGGCCAATCTTTGCGCTTGGCTGGCCGATCAGCAGGGGCATCACCCGGATGTATCGTTTGGCTGGGGCTATGTGGACGTCAAACTGACCACTCATGAAATAGGCGGTCTTAGCGAGAATGACTTCATTTGGGCCGCTAAATTGGACCAGTTGACCGCGTAAAACGACCTTCCATTCAGGAAAAACCCTTCAGTTTATTGACTCATGCTGCACCGGCACAATAGGAGGGGCCGGTCGGTTGCAACGGGCGACCGGCGCTGTTTTTCCCGATGGAGCAAATCTGATGTCTGAACTGCGTGAAACCGCGATGTCGTCCAAGGCCTGGCCTTTCGAAGAGGCGCGCCGGTTGCTCAAACGCTATCAGAAAGCGGCTCCGGAAAAAGGGTACGTGCTGTTCGAAACCGGCTATGGCCCCTCGGGCCTGCCGCATATCGGCACCTTTGGCGAGGTCGCGCGCACTACGATGGTCAAGCGCGCGTTCGAGGCGCTGTCGGACATCCCGACCAAGCTGATCTGTTTCTCGGACGATCTGGACGGAATGCGCAAAGTGCCCAGCAATGTGCCGAACCCAGAGATACTAGAGCAGCATCTGCAGCGCCCGCTGACCTCGGTGCCTGATCCGTTTGGTGAATACGACAGCTTCGGTGAGTATAACAACGCGATGCTGCGGCGGTTCCTCGATACTTTTGGTTTCGAGTATGAGTTCTACTCAGCCAAGCAATTCTACGAGTCCGGGCAGTTTGACGAAATCCTCAAACGCGCGGTTGAGCGCTACGACGAGATCATGGCGATCATGCTCAAAAGCCTGCGCGAAGAGCGCCAGCAGACCTATTCGATCTTCCTGCCGCTGCACCCCGAAAGTGGGCGGGTTATGTATGTGCCGATGAAAAAGGTCTGCGCTGAAACATACACCGTCACCTTTGACGATGAGACTGGCAAGGAATGGACCGTTCCTGTCACTGGCGGCAACGTGAAACTGCAGTGGAAGCCGGACTTTGGCGCACGCTGGGCCGCGCTGGGCGTCGATTTCGAGATGTACGGCAAGGAACATGCGACCAACGAGAAAATCTATGACGCGATCTGCCGTGCACTGGGTGGTCGCGCGCCGGAGCATTTCTCGTACGAGCTGTTTCTGGATGAGAACGGTCAGAAAATCTCGAAGTCTTCCGGCAATGGTGTGTCAATTGACGAATGGCTGACCTATGCGCCGACCGAGTCCCTGGCCTATTTCATGTACCAGAAGCCCAAGACGGCCAAGCGGATGCATTTCGACGTGATCCCGAAAGCATATGACGAATATCACCAGCAGCTGCGCGCCTATCCGGGACAGGACCTGAAGGCTCAATTGAACAACCCGGTGTGGCATATCCACGGCGGCAACGTTCCCGAGTCCACGCTGATGGTACCATTTGCGATGCTGCTGAACCTGGCTTCGGTTTCCGGGGCCGAGGACAAAGAGGCGTTGTGGGGCTTCATCCGCCGCTACGCGCCCGAAGCCACGGCCGAAACGCACCCCGATCTGGATCAGGCGGCGGGTTTTGCCGTGCGTTACTTCAACGATTTCGTTAAACCAACCCGCCAGCACCGCGCGCCGACCGATCAGGAACGCGAGGCGCTTGAGGCGCTGAAAGCTGCGCTTGAGGCTTATGATGGTCCGATAGAAGACGAAGCGTTGCAATCCGTGGTCTACTCCGTCGGGCGTGAGCGGTTTGACCCGATGCGAGGCTGGTTCACGGCTTTGTACGAAGTACTGCTGGGGGCATCTCAAGGCCCGCGTTTCGGGGGATTTATTGCGTTGTACGGCGTGCCCGAAACCATCGCACTGATCGAAAAGGCACTGGCCGGAGAGCTGGTCTGATTTGACCTGAAACCACGTGGGGCTACCCTTTCAACAGGAGGTAGCCCCATGCGTCGATTATTGCTTGCCGTATCCCTGAGCGCCGGTTTGGCGTCGGGCGCATTTGCCCAAAGCGCCGAGATCGAGGCCAATATCTCGGCGCAGATACAGGCCTTCAAAGCGGATGATTTCGCCGCTGCTTTCACCTTCGCCAGCCCCACTATTCAGCAGCTGTTCCAAACGCCCGAGAATTTCGGGGTGATGGTCAAACGTGGCTATCCGATGGTTTGGCGGCCTGCGGATGTGCGCTTTCTGGAGTTGCGCGAAGTCGCGGGAGCACTGTGGCAGAAGGTCATGATCACCGACGGCGCGGGCCGAGTGCACATTCTGGACTATCAGATGGTGCCGCTAGAAAACGGCTGGAAGATCAACGGTGTTCAGTTGCTGGGCAATTCTGACCCTGCAACTTGATGCAACACCACCGTCACGGTGGCATGAGTGGCGGTTAATCCCAATTCGGTACTCAGACTTTTGCGTTCGGGGCGCGCGATCCCGGGCTCTGGGTTTATGCGCGTGGCGGGTCGCCGCTCGCGCGATTGGGAAAGGGATTTCTATGAATAAGGCAATCACCGACGGCATCGTGTTCATGCCGCCTGCTTTCGCAAACGGTCTGAATGTGTGGTCCAGCGGCGATGGGACGCCGGGCTCGCCGACCTATGACGGGTCGGGCACCGGTGCGTTTGTTCCGGCCGATGCGGATTTCGGCGGCTGTCTTGAAATCCTGAAGGTCAGCGCCACCCAACGTCTGCGCTATATGGGCCAGACGCCGCTGCTGCCGGGCTGTTATCTGCAGATCAGGGCGCGGGTCAAAGCGATCAGTGGCCCGTTGCCCGAAGTGCGCATCGCCGGCTGGGCTGGAAGTGCCGGAGACGTACAGGTCACTGGCGTGGTCGAGCAGGGCCCGGCCACGCAGCTTTCAGGCTATGGCACGGTGCATGAGGTTACCGCCATTGTCGGCACCGGACAGCGCCCCGGTGTGGACATGCCTTGGGGTGTGCAGGCGCTGTACGGGCATTTCGGGCTGGATATCGATGGTGCAAACGGGGCCGTCATCCGGGTCGACGATATCGAGATTACGGATATCACCAGCGTGTTCCTGCGGAACCTGATCAGCCTGGTCGATGTGCGCGATTTCGGAGCAGTCGGTGACGGTGTGGCGGATGACTCGGCGGCCTTTGAGGCGGCGGATCAAGCCGCGAATGGGCGCACGGTTTTCGTGCCCGAGGGCACCTATCTGTTGGCGCAGAACACGTCGATGACGTCTGAGATGGATTTTGAAGGCACGGTAACGATGCCCGACGACAAGATGCTGCTGCTGACCAAGAATTTTGACCTGCCGACCTATATCAACGCTTTTGGCAATGAAACGCTGGCTTTCAAAAAGGCGTTTCAGGCACTTCTGAATAATTCGGACCATGAATCGCTTGATCTGGGGGCGCGCAAGATTTCAGTCAGCGAACCCATCGACATGGCCGCCGCGGTGCCGAACCGGCAAAGCGGGTTCTCGACACGCCGGGTAATCCGTAATGGCCAGTTCGACGTCCAGAACAACTCGGCCTGGGATACCGAGACTTTCACCTCGGTTGCGACCTACAACCCGAACGATCCCACCCGTTTGGTAAATGTTGCCAACGTGGCCAATATTCCTGTCGGCGCTCTGGTGCAGGGCAGCGGGGTCGGGCGTGAAATCTATGTCCGTTCCAAGAACGAGGGCGCAGGTGAGATCACGCTGAATGCCCCGCTGTATGATGCGGCCGGTACGCAGACCTTCACCTTCGAGTCTTTCAAGTACCTGCTGGATTTCAGCGGATTCAGCACGCTGCGCAAGTTCGGGATGGAAGAGATCGAGTTCCAGTGCAACGGCCGCAGCAGTGCGATCCGTCTGGCGCCCTCGGGCAGCACCTTTGCCGTGACGAACTGTTTTATCAGCCGCCCCAAGGATCGGGGTATCACGTCTATCGGAACCGGATGTCAGGGCATGCTGATCGACAATTGCCAGTTCCTGTCCACCGAAGAATCCTTCAACGTGCAGGATCGTAAATCCATCGCGCTGAACTCCACCGCCAATGACGTCAAATTGCGTCACAACCGGGCGGTGCGGTTCCGGCACTTTGCCATTCTGGGCGGCACCAACAACATGATCCTGGGGAACCACTTTTTCCAAGGCGATAGCATTCCGCAGGGCGTCCGCAGCGCTGGTCTTGTCATGATCGGTACGTATAACAGCTCGACCATCTCGGGGAACTATATCGATAACTGCTCGGTCCAGTGGACCAACGAACGGGACGCAAACCCGGTTTATACTGCCGGGTATTCGTTCAGTTCGATGGCTATTACGGACAATATCTTCTACTCCAGCGAAGTTGCGCCCTGGTTCACCTATCTTGTCATTCGGCCTTATGGTGCAGGGCACTTCCTGAACGGTGTGGTCGTGACCGGGAACAAGTTCCGCTCAACAAGCGGCAGTATCACCCGGGTGGAACGGGTGGACACCACCTATGCCGATCTGAACAAATATGCGCATCGGGCTGTGACGTTCGAGAACAATACGTTCCACGGGGTGGACCAGAAAGTTTCGAACCCCCTGCGGGTCAGGTACGCACAAGGTTCCGCATCGCAAGCCTGGACTGTCCAGACTTCGGGTCAACTGCCGTTCGGTGGTCTTGCCCGCAGCTGTGATGCGGTCACGGTTCTGGGGTCCCTGAGAACCGTGTTCGGATCGCTGACCTTTGCCAACCCGTATGTCGAGTTGGAGCAGGGCGCAACGAATGACGCGGTCAACCTGCGCTGGCCCGAAGCGGTTAGCGGCGAGGTTTCCGCGATCGTGCGAATGGAGCGCTGATTCTTTGACTGGCCGCCCTGTCATGGGGCGGCCGGTTCGCCTGCCTCAGAACTCATTCCAGATCGCCAGCTTCAGCCCCGTATCGCTGCGTGTATCATTGCGCTCGAGTCCCAGCACCCACGTTGTCGAACTATTCCTTGTTCGGATCATGACCGAGGGCCGTGCTCTCCAATACAGCGAATGGTCGGAGGTATAGGCTGTTTCGATCTGTATCAGCGGGTTCAACAGACGATCCCCGGACAGACCTGCGGTGATATCCAGTTTGCGATACAGGGCGTCATGCGTGCGCAATTCCAAAGCGGTATCGACGGCCACCCAGCCGTCCCCCCATCCGGTCTGGAACCCTTTGCCATAAGAGATTGTGAGCTTGTACATGGCCCAGGCGTCCCGGTGCCGGTGATGAGCGCCTGCCCCGAACTCGACTGCAAAACGTCCCCATTTATCGAAATCGGCGACCGGAAGCCGGGCAAACATAAGCGCGTGGCCATAGAGATCGCGGTTTTCCTCGAAATCCAGCCCGATTGTCAGGTGCGGCCTGTATCCAAACTCTGCGTATAGCCCTGTTTTGTAATCATAAGCGCCGCCGGGGTCTTTGAAGGCGGTTACCGAAGCTGCGGTAAATGCCGCTCCCTTCTCCTGCAGCCACGCCCCGGACCATGCCGGAGCGGCGGCAAGCAGCAGAGACAAAAGAAGGGCGATCCGGCACATGCGCGCAGAATCCGCCAGCATGGTTAACGGATGGTTAGTAATTCGGTCATTTTTTGAGAACCGGCAAAGAGACTTCGGCTGCAAAGGAAACACGAGACCTTTGCAATTCCTGTGTTAAGCTTGTGAAACAATAAGGAGAATCCAGATGCCGAAGATTTCCAAGAGCGCGAGCGTTCAGACAGTTATCACCACCTTTGAAATGACGCCCGGCACCTGCCACGATCTGTTAGAGGCGCTGACCGACGCCTATGCCGAGTTCATCTCGAAACAGCCGGGATTTATCTCGGCCGGACTGCATGTGAACGATGCCCAGACGCGGATTGCCAATTATTCACAATGGGAACGCCGCGAGGATTTTCTGGCCATGCTACGCACCCCTGAAATGCGCGACCGTAACCGCAGGATCAACGAGCTATGCAAAAGCTTTGAACCGGTGATGTATGACGTGGCTGAAACTTTTGGCAGTTCCTGACTTGGATCAAAGCCTTAACACTCGGCCTCGCCCAAGGTGGGTGCAGGAAAACGGAGGTGCGCGTCATGTATCATAACATTCTTGTTCCCATTTCTTTTGATGCCGAACGGGATATCTCCGGCCCCCTGAAACTGGCCGAGATTCTGTCGACGCCGGACGCTCAGGTGACTTTGTTGCATGTGGTCGAGCACATCCCAAACTATGCGATCTCCTATATGCCGCCCGAATACCTGAACGAAGCCCGCAAGGCGATTCAGACTGAGTTGGATGAACTTGCGGAGAAACTACCTAACGCAACCGGTGTGGTCATTGAAGGGCATTCCGGGCGCACCATTCTGGATTGGGCGGATGCTCACAAGCCAGACCTGATCATCATGGCTTCGCATCGGCCGGGTATGCAGGATCTTCTTCTGGGTTCAACCGCGAACCATGTGGTCCGCCACGCCGCCTGCGCGGTTCACGTGGTGCGCTGATCGGGTACAAGGTCGGCCGGGGCAAGGCGCCAGGCCTTGCCAAAGCCGCCATTCAACACGGCCTCTGAAATGTTGAACCGCACAAAGCCGAAATCGGTGAAATCGACATAGAGCTTCGCTTTGGGCCGCAGGGTCAGATACCTTGTGCGCAGTTGACCGTTCTCTGAACTATCACGCGCAACGAACCGGGCCTCGGCGTGCAGGGTCAAGCGCGGATGAGTCAGGGGATCACCGGTCTCTCCCGGCTCTCCGATCAGCAACGCGCAGGCCGGATTGGCGTGCAGGGCGCGCGTGTGATCCGCCAGCGTCGAGATCAGGGTCACCAGCCCACCGCCCTTATCCGTTGCCAGCGCGATACGCGAAACCGAGGGCGCCGCTTTGCCCGGTTGCAAGGTGGCAAGGGCCCCAAAGGTCGCGCCGTCAACTAACTCGCGGGCCAAACTGCGGGCCGTGTCATCGGCCGGACGAATGGGGGTGGCTTCGGCCATGGCTTTTGTGTCCCGGAATGTCTGCAACGGGCCAAACTTAGCTGCTTCATTTGTCCGGCGCGAGGCCTTGTTGCCGGTTGTCCCCGGGCCTCGGTTTCGCCACAAAGCCGGGTTAGGGGAAGGATATGCCAGTCAACAAGCCCAAGCTAGAAACAGACACGATAATTCCCAAGGTATCGAGGCGCCAGAAACGTGCAGACGCCTTGCGCAAACGCGCTTTGTCTCCGGTTCGGATACTGATCATGGTACTCATGCTGCCCTTGACGACCCTGAGTATTGTTGTGGCGGTTTATCTGCGCACATCCGGCTATCAACGCGAAGAGGCCCTGATTCATCTGATTGCCCTGGCGGGGTGTGATGCAGTTGAATCGGTTGTGCCGGGACCGTTTTTGGCCGGAGGGCCAGGGTATCATCCACGCAACGATCCCGATGGCGATGGAGTTGCCTGCGAAACCATCGCGCCGACCCCGGTTTCCGGCACGGTTCCGCGACAGGCTGGCACACGCCCATCACGAACGGTCGGAACCGCCAAGTTTGTGCGGCCGTGATCGGCTGATTGCTGCGTCGGCGCTTGCATAATTTTGATCTGTCGCCAAAGTTGGGCCATGACCCGTAATGAATTCAACGCCTTCTGCGCCAGCCTCAAAGCCACCAGCCATGTGGTGCAGTGGGGCAATGCGGATGTGTGGAAAGTGGGTGGCAAGGTTTTTGCGATCTGCGGTTGGAACGACGGCAAAGACGCCTTCACCTTCAAGGCCACCGATCTGGCCTTTGAGGTGCTGGGTGACGAACCCGGTATCCGCCCAGCGCCTTATCTGGCATCGCGCGGGATGAAATGGCTGCAGGTCTATGAAGAACGCGGCATGAGCGATGCCTCACTGTGTGAGCATATCGTGACGTCCTATGATCTGGTCGTGGCCAAGCTGACCAAGAAGATGCGGGCCGAGCTGGGGGTTTAACCCTTCATCGCGTGCAGCAATTCCAGCAGTCGTTTGCGGTCGTCATCATCGGTGTAGTCACCGGTTGCCAACCGCTCGGCGATGCTCAGACGCAGGCGTTCCTGTTGGGTGCGCACCTCTTCCCCGGCTGTTTCGGCCAGGGTTTTCATAATCATCGCTACGGCCTGTTGCCGTTTGGTGGTGGGGTTGGCGATGTAGTCGACCAGACTTTGCTGGCCGGAATCGAGGATGTTTTCGGCCAGATCACGCAACTGCTCGCCATTGGGCAGCAGCGGGGCAGGGGCGTCTTCGGGCGGCAGGATTTCCGGCACGCTGCGCGGGGTCTCGACCAGGGCATTTGCCCCGTCGACAAAAGCCTCGGTGATCATCCGCGTGATCTTGATGGCGCGCGGGTCCTTGAACAGGGCCGAAGCGATGGCCACGCCGTAATCCGTATAGACCCAAGGATTGACCCGCCGCCCACCGCGGCCTTTGGGTTTTGAGATCACATTCTGTGATTGCAAATCGGCGACCTCGGCATCGGTCAGCTGAAAGCGGTATCCCTCGAACAGGTCCTTGTTGCGCGACACGGCCTGATTGAAGGCGCTGACGGATTTTCCGTAGAACTGAGCCAGATCCTCGGCCAGCACCACACGGGTGCCGCGCACCCGGTGAATGGCGCTTTGGACCTCATGCGTGCTGGGCAGGTTCTTGGAGTTGGTCATGGGCACCGTTTGGAATCACAATGTGTGATCTCAAACGTGAAGCAGCCTGCGCTGGGCTGCAACCTTGAAGTGTCAGTTGCCCGGTTACGGTGAGGCGTACAGTTGAAAATGTCTTTAAAACCCGCGCAACAATGCGAGATTCGACGCCGTCGTGCTAGGGTGCGCGCGGCGGGGCCGTTCCGGCTGCGACCCATGGCAGTTTTGCCAAATGACGGAGGAATATGATGTTTGCACGTATTACCCAATTTAAAATGAAACCCGGTACGCGCGAAGCGGCGACGGCGAAAATGAATGAATTGAAATCTGAAATTATGGGCATGCCGGGTATGCACTGCTTTACCAACGTTATGAACGAGGACGGTTCTGGCTATGTGATCTCGGTGGTGGAAAGTGAAGAGACCTCGAACGCAAACGCACCCAAAGTGGCCGAGCTATGGGGCAATTTCGCTGAATTCATGGAAGGTCCGCCGAAACCGCTTGGGTACGACGTGATTGCACATTGGGACAAAGGGTGAGTTACCGGGCGGGGAATTTCCCGCCCTCTTTTCCCGGCACGAAGATCTGAGAACCCAGTGAATGGCGCTTTGGACCTCGTGCGTGGTAGGTCGATTTTTTGAAGAACAGGGGAAATTGTGCTATCAGAATCCGGTTGTTCACATTGATTTTGGCTGGGAGGTTAACGATGAAATTAGTGAAAATCGCTGCATTTGTCATTGTTTTGGCGCCAGTTGGCTTCGAAGCGCGTGCGGACAACGCTGAGGCGTTTCAGAGCGCAACTAAGGTGTCACAACTAAAAGCTCTGGGGGCAAAGCAAATGGATGGAGCCTCGATCAAAAAAGTCGTCTCAGGGCGTACACTCAAAAATCCCGGGTGGACCTGGACGTTCAAAAAGAACGGAAAACAGAACTCTGCAGCAAACGATGGCTCTTGGGAGGATAGCGGCACTTGGGCGGTCAAAGGTAACGAACTGTGCCGTGCTTCGGTATTGACCAAGGGCGAGGAGTGGTGTTCGAAGGTCTATTTTCTTGGTCGTGACCTGAAATTCAGCAAAGTCAAAAGCGATCTCAATGAGTGGTTTATCAGCTATTGAAAAGATAGATTAAGAATGCGAAGCGGTGCCTTACCGCTTCCGCCGCTTCACATTCCCGCCCCGCTGCCCCGGCCTGCCAGCCGTTGACCGCCCACGCGATTTCACCGCGTCTTCCGAGGCTTTCTCGACGGCCCATTGGCGCGCCATGGGGTCGTCGGCGATGGCCAGATCGACCGCTTCCAGACGTTTGATCTCATCCCGGATGTTGGCGGCCTCTTCGAATTCCAGGTTCTCGGCGGCTTTGCGCATCTGGTCGCGCAGGCCGTCCAAATGGGCCTCGAGGTTGGCGCCGTGCATCGGTTTGTCGATGGTGGCGGTGACGCGGTTCATGTCCACGTCCCCTTCGTAGAGACCGGCCAGAACGTCCTCGACATTCTTTTTCACCGTCGCAGGCGTGATACCGTGTTCCTCGTTATAGGCCATCTGTTTGGCGCGGCGGCGGTTGGTTTCGTTCAGCGCGCGCTCCATGGAGCCGGTGACCTTGTCGGCATACATGATCACCCGCCCGTCGGCGTTGCGCGCGGCGCGGCCGATGGTTTGCACCAGAGAAGTTTCAGAGCGCAAAAAGCCCTCTTTGTCCGCGTCCAGAATGGCGACCAGCCCGCATTCGGGAATGTCGAGGCCTTCGCGCAGCAGGTTGATGCCGATCAGCACGTCAAATGCCCCCAAGCGCAGGTCGCGCAGAATCTCGATACGTTCCAGCGTGTCGATGTCGGAATGCATGTAGCGGACCTTGATGCCCTGTTCGTGCAGGTATTCGGTCAGGTCCTCGGCCATGCGTTTGGTCAGCGTGGTGACCAGCGTGCGGTAGCCGTCGGCGGCGACCTTGCGCACCTCGTCCAGCAGGTCGTCCACCTGCATCGACACGGGGCGGATTTCAACCTCGGGATCCAGTAGGCCGGTGGGGCGGATCACCTGTTCTGTGAAGACGCCGCCGGTCTGTTCGATCTCCCACTTGGCTGGGGTGGCCGAGACGAAGACGGATTGCGGGCGCATGGCGTCCCATTCCTCGAACTTCAAAGGTCGGTTGTCCATGCAGGACGGCAGGCGGAACCCGTGTTCGGCCAGCGTGAATTTGCGGCGATAGTCGCCCCGGTACATGCCGCCGATCTGCGGGACGCTGACGTGGGATTCGTCGGCAAACACGATGGCGTTGTCGGGGATGAATTCGAACAGGGTCGGGGGCGGCTCACCCGGCGCGCGGCCGGTCAGATAGCGCGAGTAGTTCTCGATCCCGTTGCAGACGCCCGTGGCCTCAAGCATTTCCAGATCGAAATTGGTGCGCTGTTCCAGACGCTGCGCTTCCAGCAGTTTGCCTTCGCCGACCAGTTGGTCAAGCCGGATGCGCAGTTCCTTTTTGATGCCGATGATCGCCTGCTGCATTGTTGGTTTCGGCGTCACGTAGTGGGAATTGGCGTAGACGCGGACCTGTTCCATATTCGCGGCGCGTTCGCCGGTCAGGGGGTCAAACTCTGTGATGGTTTCCAGTTCCTCGCCGAAGAATGAGAACTTCCAGGCGCGGTCCTCAAGGTGGGCGGGCCAGATTTCAAGGCTGTCGCCGCGCACCCGGAACGATCCGCGCTGAAACGCCTGATCGTTGCGGCGGTATTGCTGAGACACCAGATCAGCCATCACTTGCCGTTGGTCATATTCCTTGCCGACTTTCAGGTCCTGCGTCATCGCCCCATAGGTTTCGACCGAGCCGATACCGTAGATGCACGACACCGAGGCCACGATGATCACATCATCGCGCTCCAACAGAGCCCGCGTGGCCGAGTGGCGCATCCGGTCGATCTGTTCGTTGATCTGGGATTCTTTCTCGATATAGGTGTCAGACCGCGCGACGTATGCCTCGGGCTGGTAGTAATCGTAATAGGACACGAAGTATTCGACCGAGTTTTCGGGGAAGAACCCTTTGAACTCTCCGTACAACTGCGCCGCCAGCGTCTTGTTCGGCGCAAGAATGATGGCGGGGCGCTGGGTTTCCTCGATCACCTTGGCCATGGTGAAGGTCTTGCCCGTCCCGGTCGCACCCAGCAGAACCTGATCGCGTTCACCGTCCAGCACACCCCCGGTCAGTTCCTTGATCGCTGTCGGCTGGTCGCCGGCTGGCGCAAACTCGGTATGCATGACAAATTCCTTGCCGCCTTCCAGCTTCAGGCGGGCGCGGACATCTTCGGCAGTCAGCTGGGTCTTGTCGGAATGAGCATAGGCCATAAGGGGGATTCCTTTCGCGCCTGATTTTGATCTGTTTTTGTTCTTGTTCAAGGGGGCATTTCCAAAGCCTTACATTGCGACAATTGCGGACTTGTCCGCGCCGCGTGTCTGACGCATAAACATGCCCAGCCAAGTGAGTACGGAGAGGCGACATGCGCGCACGGATTTACCAGCCTTCGCGAAACGCGATGACCTCGGGGATGGCCAAGACCCGCAAGTGGGTTCTGGAATATGCGCCCGCGTCCTCACGAGAGGTTGATCCGCTGATGGGTTGGACCTCGTCGAACGACACGCAGACCCAAGTACGCCTGAAATTCGATACCAAGGAAGAGGCATTGGATTACGCCAAGGACAACGGGATTGATGCGCAGGTCAGCGAGCCTCACAAGCGTAGACCCAATCTACGCGCCCGTGGCTACGGCGAAAACTTTGCCACCGACCGGCGTGGTCCCTGGACCCACTGAGTTGATCTACGTCCGTGAGGCTGACCCGACCTCGGACGCGTTGCGCCCGGTAGTAGAGGCGCATTTTGCTCATAGCGAAACCGCTGGGCCCGTGGAAAGTAATCACACCATGGATGCCCAGGCTCTGGCCGGGCCGGGGGTACGGTTCTGGGCGCTATACGATGATGCTCAGCCGGTGGGGTGTGGCGCGCTCAAGGCTTTGCCGGATGGTACGGCCGAGGTGAAATCGGTGCATATCCTGCCACAAGCCCGTGGGCGCGGACTAGCCCGTGCGATGATGGAGCATCTTGCGGATTTGGCCCGATCCGAAGGTGTTTCGGCCTTGGTTCTAGAAACGGGTGCTGCGCATCTGGCGGATTATGACGCGGCCCGCAAACTCTATGAGGCGTTGGGATATTCCTATTGCGGTCCGATCTTCGGGTACGAGGCCGACCCAAACAGCGCCTTCATGCGCTTGGGTCTTGAACCCCGCCCGTAAAAACAGCAAGAAGGGCGCAGCGGTCCCGTAGCTCAACTGGATAGAGCAGCTGACTTCTAATCAGCAGGTTGAGGGTTCGAGTCCTTCCGGGATCGCCAGTCATCTTATTCGCTGCAAGCCTCATCACCGCAGAACCCACGTGATTTTGCGTTGCGGACTCTTTGCGTCGAAAAAAATATTGCAACCGGTTGCAAAAGGAAACATTGTAACGCCAAGTAAGAGAATCGGGAGAGCCGCATGCTGAGAATCGGACTGCTTGGCGCCGGGCGCATTGGTCGGGTACACGCGCAGGCCATTGCCGCGCATCCTCAAAGTCAGCTTTGCGCGGTTTCCGACGCGATTTCCGATGCGGCTGAAAGCCTTGCTGCGGAACAGGGGGCAACGGCACGCGAATCTCAGGATATCATCGCAGACCAATCAATTGATGCAGTGCTGATCGCGACGCCGACAGACACCCATTCTGACCTGATCGAAGCCGCCACACAGGCCGGTAAGGCGGTTCTGTGCGAAAAACCCGTTGACCTTAGCCTTGAACGGGCGCTGGCGTGTCAGGCGGTTGCGGCGGAAACCGGCCAGCCGGTAATGGTCGGGTTCAACCGCCGGTTTGACCCCAGCTTCACGACCCTGAAGTCGGCCGCAGACAATGGCGAAATCGGCACGACCGAGATGCTGTCGATCACTTCTTTCGATCCGGCCCCGCCGCCGATCAGCTATGTCAAGGTTTCCGGCGGTCTGTTCCGGGACATGATGATTCATGATTTCGATATGGCGAATTACCTGATGGGCCAGTTGCCCGAACGGATTACCGCTGTTGGTTCCTCGATCGTCGACCCCGAGATCGGGCGTGCAGGGGATGTGGATACTGCCGTGGTCACAATGACTTATGCCGATGGCAAGATCGTGGTGATCAAGAATTCGCGGCGGGCGGTCTACGGCTATGATCAGCGGATAGAGATGCTGGGTTCGGGTGGGATGCTGCAAGCCCATAACATTCTGGAAAATGCTGTGGTCAAATCGACGGCCGATGGCGTCACGGGAGCTAAGCCGACCTATTTTTTTCTGGAACGCTACATGCCCGCCTATCGCGCGGAATGGGACGCGTTCGTTCAGGCCGTGCTGACCGATTCGGCGATGCCGGTGACGCTGGAGGATGGCGTTGCCGCCCTGGCAATGGCCGAGGCCGCGAGCCGTTCCGCAAAGTCTGGGCAGGCGGTCACACTGGCCGACGTTTTGAAACCGGTTGCAAAATGACCCGATATCTAGAAACTGGGGCAAGCTCCGCCAGTTATCGGAGCGGAGGAGATTCGGTGGATCCGAATGATTGGGGCTGAAGCCCCGGCAAAAGACAGACTGTTCTTATGGGAGGAGACCAAATGAATAAGTTCGTAAAAGGCGCATTGGCTGCCGGTGCTTTGGCCTTGGCCACGCCTGCATTTGCGCAGGAAATCGTAGTTGTGTCGCACGGTCAGGCAAATGACGCGTTCTGGAACGTCGTGAAAAACGGCGTTGAGCAGGCAGGCAAGGATGTCGGCGTCAACGTGGAATACCGCGCACCCGAGACCTTCGACATGGTGGCCATGTCGCAACTGATCGACGCTGCCGTAAACCAGGAGCCTGACGGGCTTATCGTATCGATCCCAGATGCGGACGCGCTTGGCCCGTCAATCGAACGTGCGGTTGCCGCGGGTATCCCGGTGATCTCGATCAACTCGGGCGCTGAAGTTGCTAAGGATCTTGGTGCCCTGCTGCATGTCGGTCAGGATGAGTACGATGCCGGCAAGGCCGCAGGCGAAGCACTGGCGTCCATGGGCGGCAGCAACGCGATCTGTGTGAACCACGAAGTGGGCAACGTGTCGCTGGACCTGCGCTGCGAAGGTTTTGCCGAGGGGTTTGGTGGCAACGTCACCGTTCTGCCGACCTCGAACGATCCGTCCGAGATCGAATCGAAAGTGGCTGCTGCACTGGCGGCAGATGAAAGTGTCGACACCGTTATGGCTCTGGGCGCCAGCTCGGCGGGTGAGCCTTCTGTTGCGGCCGTCAAGGCCTCGGGCCGGGACGTGAATGTCGCTTCCTTCGACCTGTCGGCCAATTTCCTTCAATCAGTCGTTGATGGCGATGCGGCTTTTGCTATCGACCAGCAGCAATACCTGCAAGGTTACCTGGCGGTGAACTTCATGGGGCTGAACGCCAAATACGGTCTGATGCCGGGTGGCGACGTTCCTTCCGGTCCGAACCTGGTGACTGCGGACAAGGCCGGTCAGGTGATTGAACTGTCGTCGCAGGGCATTCGCTAAACGCCTTGGGCATTGATAAACGAAACGGCGCCCACTGCGCCGTTTCCATCGAAATGGGAGAAGAGCATGAGTCAGTCAGCGCCCGTTGCAGCCGACGAAAGGGTCAAAAGCGAACCGTTTCTGACCAAGTTAATGAAACGCCCCGAGCTTGGCGCCATGGCCGGTGTCATTCTGGTCTTCATCTTCTTCGCGATCACCGCGGACAGCTCGATGTTCACCCTGGCCGGGGTGATGAACTTCATGACACCTGCGGCGCAGCTGGGTATTCTCGCCATCGGTGCGGCACTTCTGATGATCGGTGGAGAATTTGACCTGTCGATCGGTTCGATGGTCGCCTTTTCCGGTCTGTTCTTCGGCGTCTGCGTGGTAACCTGGCAATTGCCGCTGATTGTTGCAATCCCAATGACCTTCGTATTCGCGGCCATGGTCGGCGCCGTAAACGGTAATATCGTGATCCGTTCCGGCCTGCCTTCGTTTATCGTGACACTGGCTTTTTTGTTTATCCTAAGGGGCCTGTCTCTGGTTGGTTTGAAAATGGCAACCGGTGGGTCGACCCAGCTGCGCGGCGTGCGGGATGCTGTTGAGAATGACTGGCTCGCGCCGTTCTTCTCGGGCGAGGCGTTTAGCAGCCTGTTTAGCTGGCTGGCTGCTAATGGGATCGTCGACACGTTCAAAAGCGGTGCGCCGAAAGTTCCGGGTATTCCGGTTGAGATTCTTTGGTTCATCGTAATGGCGTTGGCCGCGACCTACGTGCTGCTACGCACTCCGGCGGGGAACTGGATCTTCGCATCTGGCGGCGACAAGACGGCCGCGTCAAATTCGGGTGTGCCGGTGAACCGCGTCAAGGTCTCGCTGTTCATGCTGACGGCATGCTGCGCCGCGCTGGTAGCGATCATAACAGTGATGGATGCGGGATCGACTGACGCGCGCCGGGGCTTCCAGAAAGAGTTCGAGGCGATCATTGCCGCGGTGATCGGCGGCTGCCTGCTGACAGGTGGCTATGGTTCGGCCATTGGCGCGTTCTTCGGCTCGATCATATTTGGCATGGTGGTCATCGGCCTGACTTACACAGATTTCGATCAGGATTGGTTTCAGGTCTTCCTGGGGGGCATGCTGCTGATCGCTGTTCTGTTCAACAACGCAATCCGCAAACGCGTAACCGGGGAGCGCTGATATGACTGAAGATACCAAGTTCCATCATGGCGATGCCACCAATGATTTGGCGCCAATCGTACAGATGAAGGATATCGAAAAGCACTTTGGCAATATCATCGCATTGGCGGGTGTCAGTTTTGATGTTAAACCGGGCGAATGCCATTGTCTTCTGGGCGACAATGGTGCGGGCAAATCTACCTTTATCAAGACCATGTCCGGGGTGCATAAACCAACCAAGGGTGAGATTTACTTTGAAGGCAAGCCACTGCATTTCGATACGCCCCGGGATGCGATGGAGGCGGGCATCGCGACCGTGTTCCAGGATCTTGCTATGATCCCGCTGATGAGCGTGACGCGCAACTTCTTCATGGGTCGCGAACCCACCAAGGGGAAGGGTCTGCTGAAACGCTTTGATGTGGACACTGCCAATGACATTTGCATGGAAGAGATGCGCAAGATGGGCATCAACTTGCGCGGACCGGATCAGGCAGTTGGCACATTGTCGGGCGGTGAACGTCAGACTGTTGCCATTGCCAGAGCCGTCTACTTTGGTGCGAAAATCCTGATCCTGGATGAACCGACCTCTGCCTTGGGCGTGCGTCAAACCTCGAACGTTTTGGCCACAATTGACCGGGTGCGCAATCAGGGTATTGGCGTGGTCTTTATCAGTCATAACGTGCGCCATGCACTGGCGGTGGGTGATCGCTTTACCGTGCTGAACCGGGGCAAAACTCTGGGCACGGCCAAAAGGGGTGAAATCACACCCGAAGAATTGCAGGACCTGATGGCAGGGGGGCAGGAAATGGCCCAGCTGGAAGGGTCTCTGGGCGGAACGGTTTAACACCGTTCCCCCTCTGGGGCCGGAGGCCCGAAATCTATCGAAATTGCGGAATTGGCCTAAATGGCCTTGTGTTGAAAGGGATCACAATGGGCAAGACAGTCCGACTGACCGCAGCGCAAGCTTTGGTGCGCTATCTGGGTGCGCAGATGAACGAGGCCGGAGAGCCGTTCATCGCTGGGGTCTGGGCCATTTTTGGCCATGGCAACGTGGCAGGACTGGGCGAGGCGTTGCATACTGTCAAAGACAGCCTGCCAACCTATCGCGGTCATAACGAACAAACCATGGCGCATTGCGCGATTGCCTATGCCAAGCAGATGCGCCGCACGCGGGCCATGGCCGTCACGTCCTCGATCGGGCCGGGGGCTACGAACATGGTGACTGCAGCGGCCTTGGCACATGTAAACCGCCTGCCGATTCTGATTTTGCCGGGCGATGTGTTTGCAACCCGCGGTCCTGATCCAGTGCTGCAGCAGATAGAGAGCTTTGGCGACGGTACGATCAGTGCAAATGATTGTTTCAAGCCGGTCAGTCGCTACTTCGACCGCATCTCTCGACCCGAACACTTGTTGACCGCTTTGCCGCGTGCATTTCGTACGATGAACGACCCGTCTGATTGCGGACCGGTGACGTTGGCCTTTTGTCAGGACGTGCAGGCCGAGGCCTATGATTACCCCGAAAGCTTCTTTGAGCCGCGCGTCTGGTATCAGCGCCGCATTCGCCCGGATGAGGGAGAACTGACCCGCGCCGTCGCGGCGATCAAAGCGGCCAAGCGTCCGGTTATCGTCGCCGGAGGCGGTGTACATTACTCGGGCGCAACTGATGCTTTGCAAAGCTTTGCTGAGACGCACAATATCCCTGTTGCCGAAACGCAGGCCGGTAAATCAGCCCTGGCCTGGGATCACCCGCTGAATCTGGGACCCATCGGTGTCACCGGTGGTGAACCTGCCAATGACGTCTGCTCTGCCGCCGATATGGTGCTTGCCGTGGGCACACGGTTGCAGGATTTCACCACCGGTTCGTGGGGCCTGTTTTCGAACCCCGAACGTGAGATGATCTGCCTGAACACTGCTGCCTATGATACCGAGAAACACGGCGCCATGCCGCTGCAATCCGACGCGCGCGTTGGGTTGCAAGAGCTGGGCGCGGCTTTGCAGGGATATCGTGCCGACCCGGTGGCCGACACGTTGAAGGCTGACTGGTTCGGCAAGGTCGACAAGCTGACCGATATGCCGGGTGACGGCAACGCGCTGCCGACCGATATGCAGGTGGTGGGTGCGGTTCAGCGCGCCTCGCACAACGATACTGTCGTAATGTGCGCGGCGGGTACCATGCCTGGTGAGTTGCACAAGCTGTGGAAAGCACCGCGCCCCGGGTCGTATCACATGGAATACGGGTTCAGCTGCATGGGCTACGAAATCGCCGGGGCAATGGGCATCAAGATGGCCCAGCCTGAACGTGACGTGATCTGCTTTACCGGCGACGGCACTTACATGATGGCAAACTCGGAAATGGCCTCGGCCGCGATGATGGGAATTTCCTTCACCGTCGTGATCACCGACAATCGCGGGTTTGGTTGCATCAACCGGCTGCAGATGGGTACCGGTGGGGCCGAGTTTAACAATCTGCTGGATCATGCGGTGCATGAAACGCCATCGGCTATCGACTTTGCCGCACATGCGGCTGCGATGGGGGCTACTTCGGTCAAGGTCAGCTCGATTGCTGAGCTTGAGGATGCGCTGGCCAAGCGGGGCGCTGTCAAAGGGCCCTATGTGGTGGTCATCGACACCGATCCGTACCCCTCGACCGAATATGGCGGCACATGGTGGGAGGTGGCCGTTCCTGAGGTCAGCACCCGCCCCGCAGTGAATGAAAAACGCGCGGCCTACGAAGTCGCAATCAAGGAAAGAAACACGAAATGAGCGTGAAAATCGGGATCTCTCCGATCGCGTGGCAGAATGATGACCTACCGGATCTGACGGCGGCCTATACCATGGAGCAGGCGCTGAAAGAGGCGCGCGAGATCGGCTATACCGGTGTGGAACGCGGCCAGCGGATGCCCAGCGACACCGACGGCCTTCGGGCCTATCTTGACGGCAATGATATCGCGCTATGCGGGGGGTGGTGCTCGGGCAACACGCTGGTCAACAACTGCGCAACCGAACGCGAAGCTGTGCGTGAACAGGTCGAACAGTTCGTGGCCCTGAATAGCCCCTGTATTGTTTATGCTGAGTGTTCCAACACCGTGCAGGGCCAGATCGGAACCCCGGTCAATGACCGCCCCAAGCTGTCCAGGGATGAGGTTCTGGACTACGCCGGAAAACTCACCGAACTGGCAAAATGGATGGCCGATCAGGGCATGCCGATGGCCTATCACCATCACATGGGTACGATCATCGAGAGCGAGGATGACGTGAACTGGTTGATGGAGGGCTCGGGCCCCGAGGTGCGGCTGTGTTTCGACACCGGCCACCTGCTGTTCAGCGGCGGTGACGTCATGGCAACCCTCAACCGCTGGGGTGACCGGGTGCATCACGTGCATTTCAAGGATATCCGCCCGTCCATCGTGCAGGATACGCGTGAGAACAATCGCAGCTTCCTTGATGCGGTGATCGCCGGTGCCTTCACCGTGCCCAGCGATGGCTGCATTGATTTCCAGGCGGTCGCGAATGCGCTCAAGGCGATGGATTACGACGGCTGGATCGTGGTCGAGGCTGAACAGGACCCTGCAAAGGCGCCGCCCTATGAGTATTCCAAGATGGGATATGACCACATCGTTGATGTCTGCGGACAGGCGGGATTGGAAATCACGGCGTAATTCACCGCGCAATGGCGCAACACCAAGAACCATGAAAAAGGAGATTATCATGGTGCATCAAGACCTCGGATATGTCGGCTATTTCGACCGGGAATCCTGCGATCTGGATGAATTCAAGGTGTTGACCTCTCAGAACCTTTCAGCCGATGCGGTGCCCCACGCCGCATCGGTTGAAAAGAACGTTCCGATCTATGACATGCAAACCCTGCGCCCGGTGCTGGAGCAGGCCGACGAACGTCAGGCTTTGCTGGCGGAATGGGGCTGGGTATTGAGTAAATCAGCCGGAGTGATTGCCCTGAAAGGGGCCTATCCGGACACCTCTGTGATCGACCGAGCCTCCGGGGTGTTTCAGCAGATTATCGATGAAGAACGCCGAAGTGGGGCGGGAGAGGGTGATCACTTCGCCGCCTCAGGTGCCAATGACCGGGTTTGGAATGCGCTGCAAAAGCAGTGTTTGCGCGATCCTGAAGGGTTTGCGTTGTATTTCGGAAACTCCGCGATTGCAGCTGCCTGCGAAGCGTGGCTGGGGCCCAACTATCAGGTTACCGCACAGATCAATCAAGTGCGCCCCGGTGGTAAAGCGCAGCAGGCGCACAGGGACTACCATCTAGGTTTCCAAAGCGCCGATAGCGCCGCGCGGTATCCCGCCCATGCCCATCACCTGACCGCTGCGCTGACCCTGCAGGGGGCTGTTGCCCATTGTGACATGTCGGTGGAAAGTGGCCCGACCAAGCTGCTGCCGTTCTCGCAGCTTTATCCGTCGGGCTATCTGGCGTTTCATGACTCCGCCCATCGGGACCATTTCGAAGACAATTTCATCCAACTGCCTCTGGCAAAAGGGGATGCGGTGTTCTTCAATCCCGCCCTATTCCATGCTGCTGGCGAAAACAGAAGCGCCGATATCGACCGTATGGCGAACCTGCTGCAAATCTCGTCTGCCTTCGGGCGTGCGATGGAAGCGGTGGATCGCCGCGCCATGTCACAGGCTGTGTGCCCCCACCTGATTGCACTGAAACAGCGCGGCGATCTGAGTGTGTCGGAACTGGATGCGGCGATTGCGGCAACGGCGGAAGGCTATCCTTTCCCGACCAATCTGGACACGGACCCTCCGATCGGGGGAAACGCGCCGGAAAGCCAGGCGGATATTCTGCGCCGCGCGGTGACTGAAGGTTGGGCAGAGGCGCAATTGGCCGACGCGCTTTCAGCCCTGCAAGCAAGGCAAGCTGCCTGAAATAAAATACGGGTGCGCCATTCACCACCCATCAAGGAGACGACACCATGGCAGACCTTCTGAAAAAGCCGTTCGGAACCCGCGGCAAGGTTCACGACATCACTCCGGCAAGCGCAGGGTGGCGATATGTCGGCTTCGGGCTCTATCACCTGCGTGCAGGTGATAGAGCTTCCGAGGCCACGGGCGACCGCGAGGTCATTCTGGTCATGGTCGAAGGCAAGGCGCAAATCACCGGGGCCGGGCAGGATTGGGGCGTTCTGGGCGACCGGATGAGCGTGTTCGAAAAGTCACCGCCGCATTGCCTGTACCTACCGAACGGAACCGAGTGGACGGCCGTCGCCGAAACCGATTGTGTCGTCGCCGTCTGTTCAGCCCCCGGGAAAGGCGGGCATCAGGCCCGGCGGATCGGCCCCGACGGCATCACCCTGACCGAGCGCGGCAAAGGTGTGAACACGCGCTATATCAACAACATCGCGATGGAGGCCGAGGACTTTGCCGACAGCCTTCTGGTGACCGAGGTCTTCACGCCGAACGGTCATTGGTCGTCCTACCCCAGCCACCGTCATGACGAGGATGACTACCCCCGGATCACCTATCTCGAGGAGACCTATTACCACCGCCTCAACCCGGCCAACGGGTTTGGTATCCAGCGGGTTTATACCGATGATGGCCAGTTGGACGAGACGATGGCCGTGTCCGATGGCGATGTTGTGACCGTTCCGCGAGGTCATCACCCTTGCGGTGCGCCCTACGGGTTTGACATGTACTATCTGAACGTTATGGCCGGACCGTTGCGGAAATGGCGCTTTGTTGCGGCCCCCGAGGTCGAATGGATCATGGAGCGTGACGGATGACCCGGGACTTTGCCACCTATCCCAGTCTGAACGACAAGACCGTTTTCATCACCGGCGGGGCAGGGGGCATTGGTGCAGAAACAGTCCGAGCCTTCTCGGCCCAAGGGGCCAAAGTCGGGTTTCTGGATATTGACGCGGACGCGGGGCACGCGCTGTTGGCGCAGGTAGACGGCGAGCATGTCTTCGCCCAATGCGACTTGCGCGATGTCGAGGCCCTGCGTATCGCATTGGCTGAACTGACGGACGAACTTGGTGCGGCTCATGTCTTGGTCAACAACGCTGCGCATGACGACCGGCATGACTGGCGCGAGGTGACGCCGGAATACTGGGACGAGCGTATGGCGACCAATATCCGCCACATGTTTTTTGCCATCCAGTCGGTCGCCCCTGCGATGATCGAACGGGGCGGTGGCTCCATCGTCAACCTCGGCTCAAACTCGTGGTGGGAGGCCGGTGCGGGCTTCCCGGCCTATGCCACTGCCAAATCCGCAGTGCATGGCCTGACCAGGACCATGGCGCGCGAGTTGGGGGACCACCGCATCCGTGTGAACACTGTGGTGCCCGGCTGGATCATGACCGAGCGCCAGAAAGACCTCTGGGTCACGCCCGAGGCGCTGACCAAGCAGGTCGACCGCCAGTGCCTGCCCGATCCGATTGACCCTGTCTACGTGGCACGGATGGTGGTGTTCCTGGCCTCGGACGATGCCGCCATGTGCAGCGCGGGGAATTTCATGGTCGAGGGTGGCTCGATCTGAGGCCCGTAAATACTTGAAGTCAGGAGGTCCGGCATGTCCGCACCCTTTCAACTTGCGGCCTGTGCCGAAATGCTGTGGCTCGACAAGCCGATGGATTGGCGTGTCGCGCGGTTGACCGAGATGGGCTTTGGTGTCGGGCTGTGGAACTGGCCTGAACTGGATCTCGGAAAACTGGAAGCTATCGGTGCAAATTTCACGATCATGAATGGCTATCTTGAAGGGAGGTTGGCCGATGATGAGGGAGCCGACATGCTGCTGACCTCGGCCAGAGAAACGCTCCAGATCGGCAAAAGGCTGGGTGTGGATCGCTTGAACCTTCACGGCACAGGGTTGGGCGACGGTGGAATTCCGATTTGGAAGCATGATGTTGTAACAGGGCAGATGTGGCTGAAAGCGCGGGACACGCTGAACCGCATCTGCGATCTGGCCGAACAGGAAAGTGCGGTGTTTACGCTTGAAAACCTGAACCATATGGACCACCCTGGCTGCCCGTTCGGGTCCACCGCAGACGTGTTGGCTCTGGTAACGGCGATTGATCGGCCGCAACTGCGTATCAACTTGGACCTTTACCATACGCAGATCGGTGAGGGGGATTTGATCCGATGGTGTGACAAGTGCCTGCCCTGGATCGGAGAAATTCAGGTTGCGGACAATCCGGGCCGGTGCGAGCCCGGGTCAGGTGAGATCAACTATCCGATGGTCGCTAAGGCACTGTACGAACTCGAGTATCGCGGACCGGTAGGTATGGAAGCCTTTGCGTCCGGTGACCCGGAAGCGGCTCTGGAGGCATTCCGAGCTGCTTTTACCGTCTGAATTCGGGACTGAGCGCCTATCTTTGCGGTGGCGCGCCAAATGCACGGATCACGGCGCGGGCAGCGGCTTCGACAGGGCCGTGGGTCTCTTTCAGGATCGTCACACGATCGAACCGCTCTGGATCGCGGTTCACCGCCTCGCGCAGCGCTGCACCGAAGGCCATGCGCAACTCGGTTCCGATGTTGAACTTGCAGATCGAGGTTTCCCGGGCCAGTCGCGCCCGCTGCTCGACCGGAACGCCTGAACCGCCGTGGATCACCAAAGGCACATCGGTTGCGGCGTCGATCTGACGAATACGGTTTTCGTCCAGACCGCCCTCCTTGTGCTGTTGAAGATGGACATTTCCAACCGAGATGGCCATCGCATCCACGCCACTCTCACGCGCGAACTGCGCGGCCTCGGCCGGGTCAGTGCCGTTTGACCCTTCGCCACCGGTGTAGCCGACAAAACCGATCTCGCCCTCGCAGGAAATCCCGGCCGCGTGGGCCATCTCGGCAATTGCAGCGGTCTCGTCGATGTTCTGCCGCAGCGGCTTGCGCGAGCCGTCGAACATCAACGACGTGAATCCGCTGTCGAGGGCAATCTTGCACTCTTCAAATGTGTAGCCATGGTCCAGATGAGCGACGACGGGGACCGTGGCATTCTCGGCCAGATGGCGAAACATCTTGCCCAGAACGGGTAGCGGCGTGTGTTCGCGGCAACTGGGACCAGCCTGTAGGATCACGGGCGCGTTTTCGGCCTCGGCCGCGGCCACATAGGCGCGCATATCCTCCCAGCCCAGCGTTACCAGCCCGCCGATGGCGTATCCTTGTTCATAGGCGGGGGTCAGGACGTCTTTCAGGGTAACAAGGGTCATTTAAACTTCGCGATCATGTCTTTGATGCCCGGGATCGTTTCGATCTGATAGGCATGCGTTGGTTGGAAATACTGCACCAGCGAACGTTGGCTAAGACCGCCGAGGATGGTGAAATAGTACATCTCGTACCCCGGCAATACGCAGCAGGGATGATAACCCTTGTCGATACAGATCGTTGAGCCATCGACGATATGATAGGCATCGCCCGGCTCGTTGTCCTCACGCTGCAACATCTGCAGACCCGAACCCCAGTTGGGCTTGAAGCGGAAGTTATAGGTCTCGTCGTGGCGGCTCTCATCCGGCAGGCGATTGGTGTCGTGCTTGTGGCTTGGGAAGCCGGACCAACCGCCCTGACCAACGGTGAAAAGCTCACTGACCAGCAGGCGACCGACCTTGTCGTGCTGCTTCTGGCCAAGGATGTGCTTGATCTTGCGGTGGGTTTTGGTGTCGTCGCTGCCGTATTGCACAAGGTCATGCTGGCGCACGTCGAAGGGATCCAGCACTTTGTCGTATTTGGCGCCTGCAATGAAAACTTCGGCCTCATCCGAGACGCAAACCATCTGGGCCTTGGCGCCGACGGGGACATAGACGCCCTCGGGCTCACCATCCCACACGTCTTGGCCCCGATTGCCGAGCTTGGGAAACTGCACGCCCTCGACATCTACATCCACACTGCCGGTGGCAGGGGCGATGCAGGTTTCATACCCCGGCACCTGATATTCAAATGCCTCGCCCTTTTTCAGTTTGACGATATTGAAATAGTTCAGCGGCACCGTCGGGTCATCGGCGTCGACGATGGGTTTGTTCTGATTGTCATAGGGCGCGATATGCATGGGTGTCTCCTATGTGGTCGGGCCGGGGTGATCGGCGAGGAATGCGTCCAGTTGCTGCGTCGTCGGCATGGCCCGGGCGCAACCGGGTTTCGACACCACGATCGAGGCACAGGCCGAGCCGCGCATGACCGCGTCCTTCAGCGAATGCCCTGTCGCGATCGACGCGAGCAGACCTGCCATGAAACTGTCGCCCGCACCGTTGGGTTTGACGGCGGTAACAGGGTAGATGCCGGTTTGGATTTCCTGACTGTCCACCAAGGTCACCGCACCCTGTTGGCCCATTTTGTAGATGACGATCCGGCCGGGTTTTTCGGCCAGTTGTTTGGCCTTGGCGAACCCGTTTTCCATGCCACCGGCCATAAAGCCAAACTCTTCATCATTGCCGACGATCAGGTCACTGGCCTCTCCGGCGCGCGACAGGACGTCGGCGGCCACTTCGGTCGAGGGCCAGCTATAGGGGCGATAGTCGATGTCGAAGATAACGGGCAATCCGGCTGCGCGGGCGTTGTCGAAGGCGCGAAAGGTCGCGCTGCGCGACGGCTCGGCTGCAAAGACGGTGCCTGCTGAGATCACTGCGGAAAAGGTGGAATAGTCGACCGTGTCCATGTCCTCTTCGGTGACCTGGAAATCGACAGCCCCGTTGCGGTAGATCACATTCTGGAAATCCTCGATCCGGCTTTCATACACGGCCAGCGACATACGGTATTCGCCGCCCACGACGCGGATATTCGACGTGTCGACGCCATAATGGTGCAGCCGATTCAGGCAGAACCGGCCAATTGCGTCATCAGAAACCGAGGTGATCAGTGACGCCTGGCTGCCCAGCTTGACCAGACCCGCGCAGATATTGGCCGACGATCCGCCCAGATCAGCGTGGAACGTGTCGGCATCTTCGCTTTTGACGCCAATGGGATCGGCAAACATGTCCATGCCCGCGCGCCCGAACACGGCGAACCGGTTTCCTTTGATACCGTCTATCAAAGCGCTCACGTCGTATTCCTCCGGCAATCTGGGGTCAGCAAAGTTTGGACCTTGCGTTGAATCGATTCACACGATACTCATTTTGCAACCGGTTGCAAATGATATGTTCGGAGCCGTGACAGATGCCTGAAATCGGAATTGGAATTGTTGGCGGTGGCTATATGGGCAAGGCCCATTCCGTCGCCATGTCGGCTGTGGGTGCGGTGTTCAACACAGCACTTCGCCCGCGTCTTGAGATGATCTGCGCCTCAAGCCCCGAAAGCGCTGAACGGTATCGGGCGGCGTACGGATTCCGCCGCGCGACCGAGGACTGGCGGGTGCTGGTCAATGACCCGGCGGTCGAGGCTGTAGTGATCGCCTCACCCCAGAACACCCACCGCCAGATCGCCGAAGCGTCCTTTGCCTTGGGCAAGCCGGTGCTGTGCGAAAAGCCGCTTGGCGCGTCGATGCAGGATGGAGCAGCCATGGTAGCGGCCGCCGAGGCTGCCGGTGTCACCAACATGGTCGGCTTCAACTATGCCCGCACCCCCGCCACGCAATACGCGCGAAAACTGATTGCCGAGGGTGAGCTGGGCGACATCACTTGGTTCCGCGGCGAACATACTGAAGATTTTTATGCCGACCCCGAGGCCCCGGCCACCTGGCGCACAACCGGTATGGCAAACGGCACAATGGGCGACCTGGCGCCGCACATGATCAATGGCGCGCTGGCGCTGATGGGGCCGATTGCCGAGGTTATGGCCGAGGTCGAGACCGTTCACCACTCCCGCCCCGGCGGCATGGTAGACAATGATGATCACGCGCAGATCATGTGCCGGTTCGAAAATGGCGCGATGGGCAATATCTATGTCAGCCGCGTCGCGACGGGCCGCAAGATGGGCTACGCCTATGAGATTTCGGGCACCAAGGGCGCGCTGCGTTTTGATCAGGAGGACCAGAACGCCCTGTGGTTCTATCGCCGCAAAGGCCCCGAGGCGCAGCGTGGCTTCACCAAGATCCTGACCGGTCCGGCGCATCCGGATTACGAACCCTTTTGCCAAGGTCCGGGACACGGCACCGGCTATCAGGACCAGATCATCATCGAAGCCAAAGATTTCCTGCAGGCGATCCATACCGGACAGCCCATCTGGCCAACCTTCCACGACGGGCATGAGGTCAACCGTGTCGTCGCTGCGGCGCTTGTGTCATCTCGGCAACGACAATGGCAAAACATCCGCGATTACTGATCGCGAACGGCAAAACACTTAAGAGAGACAAATACCATGGCAAAGCTGAAATGGGGCATGATCGGTGGTGGCGAAGGTAGCCAGATCGGACCGGCACACCGTCTGGGCGCACAGGCCGACGGCATGTTTGAATTCGCGGCCGGAGCGTTGGATCACCGCCCCGACGTGGGTCGGGAATATGCACAACGGCTGGGTGTCGCCGCGGACCGCGCCTATGGAGGCTGGCAAGAGATGTTGGCCGGCGAAAAGGGTCGCGCCGACCGGGTTGATCTGGTGACGATTGCCACGCCAAACTCCACCCATTTCGAGATCGCTAAAGCGTTCCTTGAGGCAGGGTTCAACGTTCTGTGTGAAAAACCGATGACCATGACCGTGAAAGAGGGCGAAGAGATTGTGCGCGTGGCTGAGGCCTCGGGCAAGATCTGTGCGGTGAACTATTGCTATTCCGCCTATCCGATGGTGCGCCAGGCCCGCGCGATGGTGCGCACAGGCGACATTGGCAAGGTGCGTCTGGTCGTCACCAATTTCAGTCACGGCCACCATGGTGACGCCACTGATGCCGACAACCCGCGTGTCCGCTGGCGGTACGACCCGGCGATGGCAGGTGTGTCCGGCCAGTTCGCCGATTGCGGCATCCACGCGCTGCACATGGCCAGCTTCATCTGCGATGATGAGGTGAAGACCCTGTCCGCAGACATGGCCTCGACCATATCCAGCCGCGAACTGGAAGACGACGCCATGATCAATTTCCGGATGGAGGGTGGAACGGTTGGCCGCCTGTGGACCTCATCCGTGGCCATCGGGCGGCAACACGGGTTCGACATTCAGGTGTTCGGTGAAACCGGCGGTCTGCGTTGGGCTTCGGAACAACCCAACCAATTGATCTATACCCCTGTTGGCGGGCGCACCCAGATCATCGAAAAGGGTGAGGGGGGCCTGCATGATGAAGTGCAGCGCCTGTCCCGCGTGGCGATCGCGCATCCCGAAGGGTTTCCGCTGGCCGTCGCCAATATCTATTGCGACCTGGCCGATGCGATCCGGGGCGAGACCCGAGACGGTCTGCCCGGTGCATCCGACGGGGTTCGCTCGATTGCTGCAGTGCACGCGGCTGTGGCATCGGGCAAAGAGGACGGTGTCTGGAAAGATGCGCGCCCGCCGATGTTTCGATAATCAGAGGCGGGGCCGCAGCGTGCCCCGCTCAATCACCCGGCAGGGAAAAATCCGCGCTTCGGGATAGCGTTTGGGGTCCTTCAGCATTTCCTCGACCAGATCAACGGACGAGGTGATGATTTGCTTGATCGGCTGGTGAATTGTAGTGAGGTCTACGTTCTCCCACCGTGACATTTCCATATCGTTCAAGCCGATGATGCCGATATCCGCGCCAGGTTTCAGCCCGTGATCCCGCAGGGCCGACAGGGCGCCGATGGACAGGATGTCGTCACCGCAGAAATAGCCTTCGGCCGGGGTGCCAGCCAGCAGGCGCAGCATCTCGGCGCGACCAGCGTCAAAGGAATAGGCGCCTGCGAAGGAATGCGACACCTCAAGGTCGGGGCGTTTTTGCACCTCTTCCATGAAGCCGCGATACCGGTCCATAGCCGATGTCGCATCCTGCGGCCCTCCCAGATACCCTACGCGCCGATAGCCGCGCGCCAGAAGTTCCCGCGCCGCCATGCGACCGCATTCAACGTTGTCGATTCCCACGACGTGAACCTCGGGCGAGGTCGCTGATCGACCGAAGGTATGCACCACCGGCACGCCCGCGTCATGAAACGCCTTGGCAAAACTGGGCGGTAGGGTCGACGAGGCGACGATGGCGGCATCCACGGAGTATTGCCGCAGCATCTGCACCGAATTGGCCGGCTCGGTCTCGTCTGTCAGATTTACGATCAGCGGCCGCAGTCCACGTTCCTGCAGGGCACGGGTGAATTGGTCGAACACCTCAAGGAAGATCGGGTTGTGGAAGTTGTTGGAGATCAACCCGATCAGCTTGGTCCGTCCTGTGGTCAGCGACGAGGCCAGCGCGTTGGGACTGTAGCCCAGTTCCTTGGCGGCTTTTTCAACCTTGCTGCGGGTCTTGGGAGACACCGATGCACCCTCTGTAAAGGTGCGCGAAACGGCCGAGCGGGACACGCCGGCCAGTGCGGCGACATCTTTAAGGGTGACACTCATGACTGGCGCCCGCGGATCTGGGGGAGGCTGACAAGCGAATTCATGGTGAAATACTACGCGCCAAAGGCTAAAACTTGCAATCGGTTGCAAAGATCAGGACTAAATTATGCTGGGTCCGTGATATTTGCGCGATTTGTACAGGGAATGGTGGGTGTTGAGAGGCTCGAGCTCCCGACATCTTCGGTGTAACGAAGCGCTCTATCCTAATTCGCACGTGCAACAAGGAGCTGTTTTCCACTGCCGCAACCAGTGCTGTCTTAGAGATATGTCTATTGTTGTCAATGGCTTGAAGGCTACACAGTTTTCTGGTGGGTTCAATAGCGTATGACGACTCGCTGAGAACAGGTTTGTTACCGATCGAACTAAAACAACGAGTTGGTGCAGCGGAGGCGCAGCGCTGCATGCACCACTACAGGGGCTATGGGGGCAATTGTCCCAATGCGATCCTTGGATAGGGGCTCCAAAAAATGTGTTGCAAATTCTTGTTGGCCCTCACTGTTCAAGCAATAGATTACCAGTCCAAGTTTTCGCAAAGCAATTACGCACTAAGGCGGAACTTGGTCGGTGTCATTCCGGTCTGGCCTCGGAAAAAGCGAGTGAAATGGGACTTGTCAGAATAACCGAGCATCAGACCAATCTCCGCAATTGTCATCTGGTCTTCTTTGAGGTGCTCCTTGGCGACATCGACACGCAGCCGTTTGATTTCGCGGGGTAGCGTTGTGCCTTGTTGCTGAAGCGCTTTCAGAAACCGTTCCGGCTGTATTCCCAGCAATCCAGCCACCACCTCTGGTCCCAAATCGGTTTCGTCAAGTTTGTCGCGTAAGACAGATCGCAGAGCAGCCACCACGGTTACTTCTTCATCTTGTCGCGGTGAGGTTGTGGGCTTGGCAGAGCCCTCAGAGACATGGTGCAAAAACAACCATTCCACAGGAAAACTAATTTGCATTCCGGGATCAGTCCCAAGGCCGACTTCGATCCCTTGGTAGTCGACAGGCAGACCAGTAATATATCGGCTTTCCCAACGCACACGGGATGCCTCCCAAGCATCTCCGACGACGGTCTGCAATAAGCGTACATAGATTGCGGCACCAAAACCGGTCACCTGAATGGGTGGGACAGTTGGTTCCTGTTGCCTCTCGACACGATAAGTCGCTTTGTCTGCTTCAATGACAAGGCTGTGCCGCACAGAATTGGACTCCTGCGGTACAAGCCCAACAAAGCGGGTGAAAAACTCGAATAGCGTTTTTGTAGATTGCAAGGCTTGAGCGAACGGCGGCCATCCCTGTAGGTCAAACGTCTCCCCTACATTCAGTCCAAGGTATCGATCCCCTGACACCTCTGCGAAGGCATTCACCAAACCGTAGACCAACTCTGAGTGAACGAACACGGATGGGTCAGACAACAGTTCGGCTTTCAAGCCGATCTGATCCAATGCTGGTTGCGGATTGATCTTACGTTCGGTGAGGTATTGCAGAAACGGAGCAGCCAAGGAGAGGCGAATAAAGCCCTCGCTATGCTCTTCAGAGGTGGAGTTGAAAGGCAAGCTCGTCACTCTTGTTTGGATTAGTTTAACTCAGTGGCCATTTTTACATTCACATTCGAACATCCTAATTCAAAAGTGGCAACCGAGCCAAGATTTTCCGGACTACAGTTGGCAAAACATGAATATGAAGGGAGTACTTATGTCCGGTCTACGAATGTCCCTTTGCTCGACGGTTATCGTCGCTGCAGGTCTTTCTTTTTCAGCGTCCGCGCAGGCTCAGGATCAAGAAGAACCCCAAACGCTGTTTACTAACGTGTATATCTTCGATGGCGTGAATGAACAGCGCATCGAGAATGCCAGCGTATTGGTCGAGGGCAACCTGATTAAGGCCGTCTCAACCGATGCAATTAATGCCCCTGACGCCGCTGTAATTGACGGCGGAGGGCGCACATTGATGCCGGGTCTGATTGATGGGCACGCACACGTTATGATCAATAACGACTTTGGCCCAGTTGAACATAACATGACACCGTACGACATCGCCTACAACTCGGTGATAGTCATGGATCGCTTTCTGCAAGACGGGTTCACGTCAGTAAGGGATATGGGCGGTCCAGCTTTCGGTTTGGCGCGGGCTATCGACAATGGAACGGTTTCTGGGCCAAGGCTTTATCCCTCCGGCGCATTTATTTCACAGACTTCTGGCCATGGAGATTTTCGCGATCGAGCTGATCCTGGCTACAGCCCGAATGACGCGGGCGATCTGTCAAACTTTGAACGCATGGGTATTGGCACAGTCGCAGATGGAGTGCCTGAGGTATTGAAGGCAGTTCGCCTCAACCTTCGCAATGGGGCCAGCCAAATCAAGATCATGGGCGGCGGCGGCGGATCGTCGCGTTTTGATCCTATTGATACGACGCAATACTCAGAGGATGAAATCTGTGCTGCAGTTGAGGCCACTGCTGACTGGGGTACTTATATTGCCGCCCACACGTTCAACGACCGCTCGGTAAACCGGCTTCTTGATTGTGGCGTCAAAACTTTTGAGCATGGTTTTTTTATCTCAGAGGCCACCATGAAACGGATCGCAGAAGCTGGCGCTTTTGTAGTTCCACAAATGTGGGGGATTTCTCCGGACCTTGCCAAAAATCCATTGATGCCACCAGACAAGATTCCTGAAGTCAGTGCGCTTGGGAAGGAGTATGCAGACTTTGGAAGGAACCTTCTCAAAAACGGTGTGAAAGTCGTCTTTGCATCGGATTACGTAGGTAAATTCGAAGATGCCGAGCGTGCCCGCCGTTACGAAATTTGGTGGCGCACTCAAACGTTTGACAGCAATTTTGAAGTATTGAAACAGATGACATCGATAGCGGGTGAAATGCTTGCGTTGTCTGGCCCCAGAAATCCGTACAAGGATGGCAAACTTGGCGTAATCGAGGAAGGTGCTTATGCGGATATCATCCTTGTAGATGGTAACCCACTGGAAGATGTCACGGTGATCGGTGGCAATACGGCTTGGTTCGACGCTGATCCGGAATGGAAGCCAATCGAAACGATCAATGTTATCATGAAAGACGGTATCATATATAAAAATACACTGAACTGACCCCAAAACTCGGCTGGAGGGTATTCATGTTCCATTGGTTTTGCTCTGCAGTATTTGCTGGGTTGGTCTGGTGCAGTCATTCCGCCATGGCATCGCCGGGAGCTATGCTTGACTGGGCTGATCTCCCTGACCCATCCGTGCAAGTATTTGAAGACCCCTATCGCGATCTCAGCCCCGAGCAGTTTGACGATGTCCTCTTTGTCGTTCGCTTGCGCGGCAGGTTGCAGCAGGACGCTGGCAGCTCAGATGAAAGGCAAAAATGGCAAGAGCTTCTGACCGAGACCGAGGACGCCTTGGCGGCAGATGGTATTGATGTCGACTGGCTACTCGATCAGCGAGAGGCTGTGAAGGAACGGCGAAAAAAAGCAGGAACAAACGGAAATCCGCAATTCGACGGTCAAACAATCACACTCGCGGGCTTTGCCATTCCTGCTCCGAGTGATCCGGACGGTCGGCCAGTGGCGTATTTGGTGCCAGAACGCGGGATGTGCAGTCACATGCCTCCGCCTCCTCCCAACCAAATGATCCGTGTGCGGTTGAACGACGATTGGTCGCCCAGCTATTTCCATGAACCCGTTCGTCTGACAGGCACGCTGACGATTGATCCTTCTGTTCAGAATATGATGGTTGTGGACGGCCTCATGCCAATGAATGCGACATTCCAGTTGGAGACGGAACGTGTCGAAACTCTGGAAACTGAAGCAGACAGGCTGGAATGGAAGCAGCGTGCCGCTGATCGCATCCGGGCGGCAGGCAATCGCAAGACCGGCGGGGCAAAGGCGTCTGAATGATAAGACTTCTGGTTGCCGCATTGAGCATTGCCTTCGCTGGCGCAGCGTCGGCTCAAGGTCTGTCCGGGCCCTCTTCGGTCGAAGCTGATCTAGAGCCCGGAGATGGGCTGACCGACCCACAATATCGTTCCGATTTTCCACGCAATGTCGCACCGGGTTGGTTTCAGTGGAAAGACCGGCTGGCTGAGGGTGGGTTTCGGTTCAATATTGACTACCTGGCGCTAGGCCAAACCACGAATGCTGATCTGGGAACCGGTGAAGCGGCCAGCGGAATCGCGCGTTTCTATGGGAATTGGCAGGCAACGGAACGTGGTTCCCTGACATTCAAGATTGAAGATCGGCACAGCTATACCGATGTTGCCCCGCAGTTTCTTGGTCTGGATGGTGGAGCCCTTTCGATCACGGGGACAGCCTTCAACGATAATGGTTTGCTATTGACCAACCTGTTCTGGACCCAAAGGGCCGAGAACGGGTCGTGGACGCTGCAAGTCGGCCAGATTGATGTAACGGACTTTGTGGATATCTATGGGTTGGTAAGCCCCTACAGTGGATTCCAAAACCTGTCTTTCAATACCAACCCCACACTTAACGCGCCCAACCCGGGCCTAGGTATTGCCGGTGGGGTAAAGCTGAGCGAAAACTTCTACGCTGTGGCGAGTGTCTCAGACGCAAACGCCGACCCGTCCGATCCAAACTTTGATGTGTTTAGCGACGGCAATCTCTTCAAATCACTCGAACTTGGTTACACCTCCGGCTTTGATCGCATCTACTTCGACAATATCCATCTGACCCTCTGGCATGCGGATGCGGCTGACGATGGTAGCCGTCCAGAAGATTATGGCGCTGCGTTTTCAGCCGCATGGTTTGTCGGCAATAGGTGGATGCCATTCTTCCGAGCTGGGGCTTCAAAGGGGACGGCAGCACTCTATGACCGTTCCGTTTCTGCCGGTCTCGGCTACTATGGTCGCAATACCGATTTGGCCGGGCTGGGCCTGAACTGGGCCGAGGCAAGAGGCATAGACGGCGATCAGTTCACGCTCGAAGCATTCTACCGTTTTTCAATCTCACCCGGACTGCAGATCACGCCATCACTGCAGTTCATTTCTGACCCGCTGCTGAATCCCGCTCAGGATAGCATTACGCTGTTTGGCCTAAGAACCCGGATCGTTTTCTGAGGTGGATCGAAAGTGGCAGCTAAGATCAAAACAGTTAGCGAGGTTCCGTCATGAAGACCCTTTTAGCCGTAGGCGCCATTGCGATCACTTTTGGTGGCGCACTACACGCCAGCGAGGAAAGCAAGACTTGGGATGCGTCAGAAGAGGCGAAGCAATTCGTGCAAGACACCATCGTCCTCGGCATGTTGGCCAGCCCCTACGGCACTGGTTGGACCGACTACGACCAGCTTCATACCTACTTCGCGCGTGCTCGGGACAACGGTATTACGGGACACGAGATGACGCTGGCTGCTGCGGATATGTCTTTCGAAACCTTGCTTGACCAGCACTACCATTTCCGGGCTGCCATGGCCCAGCAGCCAGAAAACTATCTCATCGTGAATGAAACCCGCGACATCGAAGCGGCCCATATCCAAGGCAAAACAGCCGTCATCTGGAACAGCCAAACCGCGACAATCCTGAACGGCGATCTAAAGAAGATGGCGTTGCTCAAGGATATGGGGATCAAAAGTATGATCCTGGCTTACAATGATATTTTCCGCACTGGTTCTGGGCAGTTGGCGGCCTACAACGGTCGCGACATTGGTCTGACGCCTTGGGGGAAGTCGGTCATCGATGAAATGGTGCGGTTCGGTATCTTGCTCGACCTAAGCCACACGGGTTCAAAAACGGCCAACGACGCCATGGATTATATGGATGAGACCTATCCCGGCGTGCCCTATGTCTATACGCACTCTGTCCCAGCTGGGCTTTATGCGAACGAACCCAATGCCACGACACGCGGTTGTTATCGGGCCATTCCCGACGATGAGGCGCTGCGCGCGGCCAAATCGGGCGGCTACATTTCTCCGACCTTCACCGAATGGATGATGGACGGCGTTTGGCCTGAGGATATCTCACCCAAGCAGGCCGCTGATATGATCGACTACTATGTCCAACTTGTCGGGATCGACCATGTCGGCATCGCGACGGACGATATGTTCTCGACCGAGCTTGTCGTGCAGTTCGCAACTGAAAACGCGAGCATGTACGACGATGGCGGCTACATGATCGACGCGTTCAACAAAGGAGCCACCGGTAACGGCGAACTTGCCAAAATCCTTGCGGCGATTACCGATGACCTTTGGGCGCGGGGCTATTCAAACGAGGACCTGGCAAAGATTTATAGCAGCAACAAGATGCGGGTTTATGCGCAAGTTTGGGAAAGTAAACCACCCGAACAATTCCTGAAAGAATACCCCGAGCGTCTGCGCCTGAGACAAGAACTTCGTGATGGGTTCTACTCGCGTTAAACTTTCGGGAGCTAGCCCAATGAAGATAGATGCCAACCCTTACGGGCGAGGCTCACGCCCCGCACTTTGCTAGGTTGTCTCGCTTCCAAAGAGGTTGCAGGTTGCTGTAGTAGCAAAGTTCGATGAGGTGCTCCAAACACAGTGCGGCCGAGAGAGGGGTAATTTGGTTCACTTCCCATTGGCCATACCGATCCCAGTCATGCCGTCCGAGAACTGGGTCTCTATGTGCCGCGTTAGTGTGTCTTTTGAACAGCCGACCGAGTTAGACGGTTTAGCCCGACCCAACAGCACTTGCCCGGATCGGTTTAGCGCCCGTGTGTTCGTTAGACGAAGGACTAACGTCATTACCCAATGCTTGAGAAATGAACGGCAAGCGACTGGACAACCAAAATGCACAAGGGACACTTGTTGTCGCTGGAAAGGGTGAGGGTGATCCCTGATGGCGCACTCGGGAGAGTTCGACCACCCTGCGCTGTATCAAGTCGATTTAAGCAAATTCTATGGCTGCCAGCTTCGCCACGATGTGATCAGTCTGCAGGTGGGTGTAACGCATCAACATCCGCAAATCGCGATGTCCGCTGATCATCTGTACTTGCGCAAGCGATAACCCACTTTCCACAAAGCGGGACACCGCCTCGTGTCGAATGTCATGAAATGTAAGATCAACCACGCCTGCCCGTTGCCTGAGGCGTTCAAAGGCTAATCGCACAGAGTTGCCAGACAGGGGTAAACACCGCTCGTCACCGCGTGGCAGGTCCATCAATACGGCAACTGAATTTGGGCTGAGTGGAACAGTACGGGCGCGACCATTTTTTGTTTGGGGCAGGAACACTGTTCGACGCTCAAGGTCTACATGCTTCCATTGTATCGACAGCAATTCCCCTCGGCGCATCCCGGTCGCCAAGGCCGGTGTCAACAGTGGCTTTGTCAACGGGGACCGAGATTGGTTCACGGCACCCAACAAAGCCTGCCATTCTCCTTCCTGCAATCGCCTCTCGCGGCGGTTGTCGATCTTGGGTCGTCGGACAAGCTTGACCGGGTTTCCTTGAGGCACGTTTTGCCCCCAATTCTCACAGGCGACATCAAGAGCGTGCTGCAACCAACCCGGTTCCCTCACCACAGTCGCCGCCTTCATGGATTTAATGCGCTGGTCACGATAGTGGACAAAGTCAACGGATCGCAGCTTGCTGACCTTTCTGCTGGCTAACTTGGAGTACTTACGCAGCACTTCTCCAAGGGGCATCTCGGATGCGCTCACACCGGGGGGTGGGGTTATCAATCTTCTGTCCGCGCTCAACTCCGTCTCTCGTGCCCACTTCGCCGCATCAGCACGCTTAATAAAAGACTTGGATCGGGATTGCCCGTCCTTTTGAACCGTCGCCTGCCACTTGCCCCTAGGTTTTTTTACGATTGGTGCCATGGTCCATATCTCCTGTGTTGGAGACATCTTTTCCGTTTAAGTGCAGCGGACACAGTTTCGTGCGCGGCCCAGCAAAAGGTGCTAGTCGCGTAAGACCTTGATACATTGTGGGGAAAGGATGGTGGGTGATGAGAGACTCGAACTCCCGACATCTTCGGTGTAAACGAAGCGCTCTACCAACTGAGCTAATCACCCGTGACGGTGCATGTAGCCAAGCCAGCGCGCAGGCGCAAGAGGGTCAGACATTTTTTCTTTGGTGTAACGCCCGGACAGTTTGATTTCGTTGATGCTGATTAACTTCGTTCTTTTTGTGCAGCCCACGCCCTCGGTCCGGGGAAAGGCGCTTGCGTGTCATATGCGCCCTCAGATATCCCCGAAGGGACTGCAACCTTCCAGACGGGAGAGCACATGATCCTTTCCCTTGCCCGCCGATGTGCAATCGCAGCCTTGGTGTTGGGCACATTGACACTGGCCCCGATACGGGCCGGAGCGGCGGAGGTTTTAGTTTTTGCCGCCGCAAGCCTAAAAAATGCACTGGACGAGATCGCGCCGGTTTTCGAACAGCAAACCGGGCATGAGGTCACGGTGTCCTATGCAGCCTCGTCCGTATTGGCGCGGCAGATTCAACTGGGCGCACCTGCGCAGCTGTTCATTTCTGCGAATGTGGATTGGATGAATGTTCTGCAGAACCAGGAATTGATCGACGCGGACTCGCGGGTGGATTTGCTGGGTAATGGGTTGGTTCTGATCGGCGGTGCAGATCAGGATCAGATCGGCCGGATGCAGCCGGATGTCGATCTGCCTGCGAGGCTTGGGAACGGGCATCTGGCGATGGCGCTGGTCGATGCGGTGCCAGCGGGAATTTACGGCAAGGCGGCGCTGCAGAACCTGGGGTTGTGGGAGGATGTACAGACCCGGATCGCACAGACCGACAACGTTCGCGCGGCGCTTGCGCTGGTTGCGGCCGGAGCCGCGCCGCTGGGGATTGTCTACCAATCGGATGCGCAAGTCGAAGACCGGGTTCAGGTTGTAGCATCGTTCCCGCCCGAACTACACCCGCCGATCATCTATCCGGCAGCGGTGACCGCGTCTGGCACAACCGCAGCTCGGGCGTTTTTGGATCACCTGCAATCGGATGCCGCCGAGGAAGTTTTTATAGCACAGGGCTTTGCCCTGCCGGATCGCTGACTCATGGGGTGGTTGGGGCCGGCAGAGCTTGAGGCGCTCAGACTTTCGTTACGCGTGTCCTTCTGGGCGACGCTGGTGACCTTGCCGTTTGGCATTTTCGTGGCCTACGCATTGGCCCGCTGGCGGTTTCCCGGCCGCCAATTGCTGAACGGGCTGGTGCACTTGCCGTTGATCCTGCCGCCGGTGGTAACCGGGTATCTGCTGTTGTTGACCTTTGGTATCCAGGGCCCGCTGGGTAAGCTGCTGGCTGAGTTCGGCATCGTCGTGGCCTTTCGCTGGACCGGCGCGGCGCTGGCTGCAGGGATCATGGCATTTCCGCTGATGGTGCGCGCCATTCGCCTGTCGATCGAGGCGGTGGACCCCAAGTTGGAGCAGGCTGGGGCGACACTGGGTGCATCGCGGCCCTTTGTATTTGCCACCGTCACACTGCCGATGATTCTGCCCGGCGTGGTCGCTGGTGCCATTCTTGCCTTTGCCAAAGCGATGGGAGAGTTCGGGGCCACGATCACCTTTGTTTCCAACATCCCCGGCCAGACCCAAACCCTGCCGTCGGCAGTCTATGCCTTTTTGCAGGTACCTGGGGGCGAGGGCGCAGCGACGCGGCTGGTCGTGGTGTCGATCATCATCGCCATGGGGGCGTTACTGCTGTCGGAATATGTCGGTCGCCGCGCCGCGGCCAGAGTGTCCGGGTCATGAGCCTGTCTGTCCGCTTGCAGCACGATCTGCCCGATCTCACGCTGGATCTCAGCTTTGATGCGCCCTCGGGCGTGACCGTTTTGTTTGGGCGCTCCGGGTCGGGCAAGACCACAGTGGTCAACGCCGTGGCCGGTTTGCTGCGCCCCAAGGCCGGGCGGGTCGCTGTGGACGGGTGGGAGCTGTTCGATACCGAGCAGAACCTCTGGCTGCCGCCGCATCGCAGGCGGTTGGGCTATATCTTTCAGGAAGGCCGTCTGTTCCCACATCTGACGGTGCGGCAGAATCTGTCCTATGGCCGCTGGTTTGCGCCGAAACGAGCGCGCCGCGAGGACCCGGACAAAGTGATCGAGATGCTGGGCATCGGACATTTGCTGGACCGCCGCCCTGCAGGCCTGTCGGGCGGGGAAAAGCAGCGCGTGGCGATTGGGCGAGCCTTGCTGGCCAGCCCGCGGCTGATCCTGGCCGATGAACCTCTGGCTGCGTTGGACGACGAACGCAAGGCTGAGATCCTGCCCTATTTTGAACGGCTGCGGGATGAGGTCTCGGTGCCGATTCTCTATGTCACACATTCTGCGGCCGAGGTCGCGCGGCTGGCGACCTCAGTGGTTGCCTTGCAGGATGGCAAAGCGGTTCGGCATGGTCCGGCCTCCGAGGTTATGGCCGACCCGTCGATCGCCCCGGCCGGGGTGCGGGCCGTGGGGGCGGTGCTGAAAGTGCGGGTTCGGGATCATCACGCCGACGGGCTGACCGAACTGGATGCCGGTGACGCGCGCCTGTTCCTGCCGCGCATTCCGCATCAGGTGGGGGAAGAGCTGCGCATCCGCATTCCGGCTCAGGAGGTGATCCTGTCCAGCAAACGCCCCGAGGGGCTCTCTGCCCTGAACATGCTGGCTGGAACGGTCGATACGATCCGCGCGGGTGAAGGGCCGGGAGCTATCGTTTCGGTCCAAACCCCGGCAGGCCCGGTGTTGGCCCGCGTTACCCGCCGCTCGGTCGAGGCGCTGGGGCTGGAAGCCGGCAAGCCCTGCTATGCGGTTATAAAGACGGTTGCCCTGGCGCCGCAGGATGTTGGCGGTCGGCTGAGCACCCGCTGAGCTTGGACTTTACTCAAAAGCCGTGCCTCCTATGATATATGGTAACGTTCGAATATGTTTCAGGCCAAGGATTTGTTGCTATGCGGTTTTTAAGAATTTCAGGCGCAGTTGCCCTGCTTTTGCTGCCAACGGTGGCGCAAGCCGTCGGAATTGGTTTTGCAGTCAGGCCCGGGTATCGTGCGACGGTCACGCAGCTGGACAATGGCAATTACCAGGTGGCCACCCATGGCTCGTCAGCGGCAATCGCCTACTGGTGCGGCATCGGAGATTTCGCCATCCGCACCCTCGGGCTGCCGACGACCCAGCGCATTTACGTCGCCAAAGCCTATGACAAGCAGACGCGTACAGTGCAGTTTTCGCTGACACCGCCCGAAGGCGGCGACACCTCGAAAAGCTATTCGATCACGGTCAGCCGCGTGGGTGAGAATATGTCGGCATCCGGTGCACAGAGCCATTGCTTTGACAACATCATGGATTTTGACTTCTGAGTGAAATCAGACCCACTTGGCCAAGGGGGGCAGGCTCATCAGTACTGCGTCCGGGTCGTGGCCGGTTTCCAGCCCGAACTTGGTGCCCCGGTCGTAAACCAGATTGTATTCGGCATAGAGACCGCGATGCACCAGTTGGGTGTTCTTGTCGTCATCGTCAAACCCCTGCACGCGGCGCTTTTCGACCAGAGGCACGAAGGCAGGCAAAAAGGCCCGGCCAATATCCTGTGTCAGCGCGAAATCCGCCGCCCAGTCACCGGTGCAGTAGTCATCCATGAAGATGCCGCCAACGCCTCGGGCGCGTTTCCGGTGTGGGATATAGAAGTATTCGTCAGCCCATTCCTTGAGGCGGGGATAGTGCCCCGGCCCGTGCGGGTCCAGATGTGCCTTTTGTGTGGCGTGGAAATGGGCGGTGTCTTCATCATATTCGATACAGGGGTTCAGGTCTGATCCGCCTCCGAACCACCATGCGTGTGGCGTCCAGAACATACGGGTGTTCATATGCACGGCCGGAGCATGCGGGTTCTGCATGTGTGCGACCAGCGATATGCCCGAGGCCCAGAAACGCGGGTCATCAACCATGCCGGGAATGCCCTTGCGGGCAGCCATGGCCTGCTGTGCCCGCTCACCCAGCGTGCCGTAGACGGTCGAGATGTTGACGCCGACCTTTTCGAAAACGCGGCCACCGCGCATCACAGACATCAACCCACCACCCGCGTCCGAGCCGTCCTCGGATTGGCGCTTGGTTTCCTTGACCTCGAACCGGCCGGGTTTTGCATCCGAGAATGGCCCGGTGTCGTGGCTGTCTTCCAGGGCTTCGAATGCGGTGACGATCTGGTCGCGCAGTTCGCGGAACCAGGCAGAGGCGGTTGATTTTTCAGTGTCGAACATGGGGATCAATGGGCCGGGGCTGCGACGGGATCCAGCAAGGTGCGGCCGCCGTCAATGGTCAGGATCTGCCCGGTGATGAACCCGGCGGCGTCCGAGGCCAGATATTGCGCCGTCTCGGTCAACTCGGTAGGCGCGGCGATCCGGGCCAAAGGGGTGTGTTTCTCGATGTCGTCGCGAAAATCGCGGTTTTCTTTCAGGGTGGATTGCAGCGAGGCACTCATGACCGAGCCCAGAGCGATCGAGTTAACCCGGATACGGTTCGGGGCCAGAGCCACTGCGAGTGAGCGGGTCATCTGGTCCAGCGCGGCGGTCGACACGGAATAGGCCATCAGATCAGGGTGCGTGCGCCGGGCGGCAATTGAGGACAGGTTGATGATCGACCCGGCCGGGTTTTCGTCGTCGTCATCGGCTTGCTTGATCATCCGTTTGGCGACCAACTGGCTCAGCCGCAGGGCAGGCATCAGGTTCTGGTTCAGCAAGGTACGCATTGAGTCATCTTCGGTATCCAGCGGATCGGAGGGAATCACCTGCCGCGCGCCGTTGATCAGGATGTCCACCTGATCGAACGCGTCGATTGTGGCGGACAGCAGGTTGGCGATGGTCAGCTTTTCCCGCAGGTCCCCGGCAAAGAAACGGATATTGCTGTCGTCGGCCTGTTCGCCAAGTTCTTCGGTCAGCCGTTTCTCGTCCATGTCGGCAAACATCACATTGGCGCCTGCATCCGCAAAGTGACGCCCGATGGCCAGCCCGACGCCGTTGGCCCCGCCGGTCACGATTGTGGTTTTGCCAGCTATGGAAAAGGACATGCGTAAACTCCTGAGTTGCGGCGCAGGTTAGCCGGGATCACCGCCGAGGGCGAGAGGCATGAAAGACCTTGAACCGATTGTCGCCGGTCACTTCTTCGACACGGGCAAAAGCGTCGGTCAGAGTGGTCTCATAGGGCAGGTGACGGTTTGCAACCATCCAAAGCGCACCGGTGCGAGTCAGGTTCTTGGCGGCCGACCGGATGAAGCCTTGCCCCAGCTCCGGTTCGGCGCTGCGGCCGGTGTGGAACGGCGGGTTCATCACCACTGTGTCGATGGGTTCGGGGGCAAGCCAGGTCACCGCATCGGCCCAGTGAAACTGCGCGCGTGGGTCAGCCACATTGGTGCGGGCGCAGGTGAGGGCGGTGTGGTCGGCCTCGACCAGATGCAGAGCTTTAAGACCCGGAGCCTGCAATACCCCGGCGGACAGGAACCCCCAACCCGCGCCAAGGTCGGCAACCCGAGCGCCCAGCTTGTCGGGCAGCGCCGCCAGCAACAGGGCCGAAGCCGGATCGATGCCATCCGCCGAGAACACCCCCGGCGCGGTCTGATATCCGTCCGCGGTCTTTTGGTCGGGCGCTGCCCAATCCGCAAAGGCTTGGCGATCCGACCGGAACCAAAAAATCTTGCCATGGGCTTTGGAGAATGGCCCCTCGACAGCAACGCGTTTGCGGATGTCTTTTAACAGGCTGTCCACGCCATCGGTCTTGGCGCCGTCCACGACAACAACTCCGCTGGCGCGGGTGCAGGCCTTATGCACCATCGAGCGGGCCAATGCCTTGGCGCGGGGCAGGATCACGATGGCGTCCTGACAGGGCTCATCCGTTTCGGGAATGACCGAGAACCCCTGTTTGGCGAAGTGATCGTGAAATGGCTTGAACGGTTGCACCACCTGCGTCTCGCTGGGCAAGGCCGACAGGTCGCTGCTTGCGATTGGTCCAAGCACCGTCAGCGGTTGCGACAGCGAAAGGCCGCTTTGCAGGGCAAGATTAAGACGAGGAGACATGAGCGATTTCGAAAGAGCAGCGCGGGCTTACTCTTCCCGCTCCATGGTGCATTGCAGAGGGTGTTGATGCCGACGGGCAAAATCCATGACCTGACCTACTTTGGTCTCGGCGATCTCGTGGCTGAACACACCCACGACCGCGACGCCTTTTTTGTGGACGGTCAGCATGATCTCGAACGCTTGTGCGTGGGTCATGCTGAAGAAACGTTCCAGCACATGCACGACGAACTCCATCGGGGTGTAGTCGTCGTTCAGCAGCAGAACCTTGTACAGCGGCGGACGCTTGGTCTTTGGGCGCGTCTGCACCAGGACCGACGAGTCAGGGTCGTCGTCGTCCGGTTTGTCAGACATGATCCATTGGTGTTCAAGCATTGCGTTCTACTGTCCGATTCAGGCTTCGGTTTATCTGTGCGCTTATATAACGTCGTACTGGCCAGAGAAAAGAGCCAGCAGGACGTATTCGACATGGGCCAAAACCTTACCACAATCGGCTTCGATGCGGATGATACTTTGTGGCACAACGAGCGTTTTTTTCAGCTCACACAGGCTCATTTCACCGATTTGCTGGCAGATCATGCCGAGAAGGATCATCTGTTGGAGCGTCTGCTGGCGGCCGAAAAGCGCAACATTCGCCACTACGGGTACGGAATCAAAGGCTTTACCCTGTCGATGATCGAAACCGCGATCGAGGTGACGAATGACCGGGTTCCGGCTTCGGTCATCCGCCAACTGGTCGAAGCCGGGCAAGAGATGCTGGCCCATCCGATCGAGCTGCTGCCTCATGCACGGGAGGCGATCGAGGGTGCGGCGGCGACTCATCAGGTGGTGCTGATCACCAAGGGCGACCTGATCGATCAGGAGCGGAAACTGGCGCAGTCCGGATTAGGAGAGCTGTTCGACGGAGTTGAAATCGTCTCTGAGAAGACACCGCAGACCTATCAGCAGATTTTCGAACAGTACGAGGGCGGACCTGCCTCGGCCATGATGGTCGGCAATTCAATGCGATCCGATGTGGTGGCCCCGATTCAGGCGGGGTGCTGGGGCGTGTATGTGCCGCACGGGCTGGTATGGGAGGTCGAGCAGGCCGAAACGCCAGCCGAGAACCCCAGGTACCGCGAGTTGCAGGACTTGGGCCAGCTCTTCGACCTTGTTCAGCGGCTCGGCTGATGTTGCCGAATGGTCTCAGTTTCGAAAATTCGACACAGAGCGGCGGCATTTTTCGGTCACATTCATGGATGTGGTGGGGCAGGGGACGTGTTTGGCCATATGTTGTAGGTCATCCAAAGGATAACCAAACAGCGATTTGATGAGCTTTTGGTTTATTTCATTGGATCTCTGTGCTAGCCTCAACGGCAATAAAAAAATTAAATGCCGACCGGGAAAACCTGGCGGCCCGAGGTAGACAGAGGCAAAGATCGTGCAGGTTCGGCGGACAGTTCCGGCCCGAATGGGCTTATTCCTTATAGCATTCTTGTGGCTGCTCTCCTTTGCGCCGTTGCAAGGGGTGGCCGCACCCTACGCGGCAATGGTGATCGACGCGCGTACCGGTGAGGTTCTGCATTCACGAAATGCCGACACAAGGTTGCATCCGGCGTCACTGACCAAGATGATGACGCTCTACATCGCGTTCGAAGCGGTGCGGAACGGGGAAATCACGCTGGACACACCGGTGCGTATCACCAAGAAAGCCGCGTCCGAACCGCCATCGAAACTGGGTTTGCGCACAGGACAGAAGATTGCCTTTCGCTATCTGATCCGCGCTGCCGCAGTGAAGTCGGCCAACGACGCGGCCACCGCCATCGGTATCGCCATCAGCGGGTCTGAGGCCGCCTTTGCCCGGCGTATGACCCGCACTGCCAAGGCAATGGGGATGAGCCGCACCACGTTCAAGAACGCGCATGGTCTGACAGAATCAGGTCACCTGTCCACCGCACGGGACATGACTACGCTGGGTCGTCATCTGCTGTATGATTACCCGCAGTATTACAATCTGTTCTCGCGGCAATCGACCAATGCCGGAATCAAGACGGTTCCGAATACGAACCGCCGCCTTCTGGCTGCCTACAAGGGCGCGGACGGTATCAAAACCGGCTACACCCGGGCTGCGGGCTTCAACCTTGTGGCTTCTGCCAAGCGCAAGGATGAACGGATCATCGCCACCGTGTTCGGCGGCAAATCCGGCGCATCGCGCAATGCCAAAGTGGCCGAGCTGCTGGATATGGGTTTCCGTCGCGCACCGTCGCGGGCACCGATCCGCAAACCGGCCCGTCCGACCTATGCCGGGAATGTCGGGTTGGGCGCGACTGTCGCGGCTCTGACCGGAGCACCGAAAACCAGCCTGCGGCCGGTGCTACGTCCGGGGCCAGGTGCCGCCGTACAGGTGGCTGGCACCGTTGCAGCGACCGCTGCCAAGAACGGTGCGCGCATTCAGAACGGTATCGCCGCAGCCATCGCCGCGGCGGATGTCCAGCCAGCAACAGACGGAACGGCGCGCCCCGCTGCGCGGCCTGAGGGTCTGGTTCTGGCGTCGACCGACCTGACCGTGCAGCCCGAGCCTGAACAGGAAATCGTTACCCGACTGTCCACCTCTGGCGGGCATTTATGGGGCGTCAATGTGGGCCGCTATACTACCCGATACGAGGCGGAAAAGGTTTTGCTGAAAACCGCCCTGTCGGAAATGACCACTCTGGAAGGGACCTTGCGCAAGGTGAACCAAAACTCGCGCGGGTTCGAGGCAACGTTCCAGGGCATGACCCGCGAACAGGCTGATCTGGCCTGCCGCAGGCTTCAGGCCCGGAATGTCACATGTTTCATGATCGGGCCGTCATAAGATCCGACATATACTCTCCTGAATGGGTCTGGCTGCGAGTATCCTCGCAGCCTCTTTTTTACAGAACGCCTTAGTCGAACACGTGGCCGTGCTGATATTGCTCATCCTGCCCGGCAGCGGCGGTCAAAGCGGCCACATTGTCCTTGGTAAAGAACCCGTCATAGTGATGGCAGCGCTCGATATACTCGGTGATCAGCAGCGTGTTCTTCGAGTGTTTCGAGAAAATCTGTTTCAGGTTCGGGTCATCTTTGCATTCACCCACCACATGCGCCAGGAACGGTACGCCCTTGTCCTTCAGCGTGTTGACCACGAAATCGACGTTCTTTTCACCCGCGTTGTGATCACCATCCTGAATCTCAACCGCCATGTGATGCAGGCGGCGACCATAATTGCGGACAAAATCCTCGGTTGGCATGGGTAGTTGCTCGAAGGAATTGACAAAAGAGGGTGTGTTGTTAGCCGTGAAAACCTTGGCGGGTGATTTCTTGTCATCATCCACATTGGCATTCCGATTCACATTGGTCGACGAATTCATGTCAAAGATGTTGTACGCCCCCCAGAAATAATAGGGCACCACAGTCAGGAACTCGAGGATCGCGTCCTCACGCTCACCGGCCAGAATGCGGGTGGCGAGGTGATCGATCCCCAGCATCAAAGGTGAGATCTTGCTGTCCGCCCCAAACGCAGCGACCTGATCCAGTTGCGCTTGTTCTGCATCGCTCAACAGCACGCGATCCCCCAGCCGCAAACTGTCGGTGTCGTTGAAGTCCAGCGTGGAATAGCCGACCCGGTTGCAGGTAAAATCGGACGGGGTGGTGAAGCAGAACCCATCCTGCGTGTAGAACGGGTTTTCTGTATCGCCGCTGTATTCAATGCGGATGTTCTGATCTTCGAGCGTTTTGCTGAGGGTTTTCAGGTCAGTCGCACCATAGATTTCTCCGACGTAGCGGGTCTGCGGCGTGTTACGTGCAAGCGGATACATCCGGTTGATGCGTGGGATGAAGTCCTCAAAGCTGGGGTTCAGCGGGGCCATCACGATCATGGCAGGGTAGTCGGGATGCGAATGCAGGATCGAGAACTTGTGGGTCTGACCCATATAGGTGGCCGTGTGGCGATACGGGGTCATCACATAAAGCTCGATCAGCGTTTCGAACAGTGCCGTGGTTTCTACCTGCAGGACAATTGCCCGCATTGGCCCAACCTGATCGGCTACGCCCGAGCTGGTGCGCCGTTCGTAGATCATTGGCAGGTATTCGTTGAAGAAGTCCGAGTTCTTCTTGTCCCCGCGGGGTTGGTAAGACATCAAATCGAAAGACATTGATAAACCTCCTTGCGCATACCCGGTGGCAGTCGGGCGCGGCCTTGCTTGGATTTCCAACAATCAGAACATGCACTTGCGGTCATGCTAGGGTCAGAATTCCAAGCGGGCAACAGTAAGAAGGTATGGCGATGTTCTTACTTTCGCATGGCTATTAGGTGAATTGTGTCACCTCGACCCCGCCTGCGATCAGGTTTTCGCGCACCGACCGGGCGATTTGCACTGCGGTCGGCCCGTCGCCATGAAGGCAGATCGTATCGATCGAGGTTTCAAGTTGTTTGCCGGATTCGGTGATGATGGCGCTTGCGCGGACCATGTTCAGGATACGCGGCCCGGCAAGCTCTGAGTCATGGATGACCGCGCCGGGCAAGCCGCGATCCACCAGAGTGCCGTCATCATTGTAGGCGCGGTCGGCAAAAATCTCGCCGACCCATTTGCAGCCAATCTCACGCACGGCCTCTTCTTGTTTGGTGACGGCCAAAACCATGATGATGATATCCGGGTCCACGTCCAGCGCGCCCAGATAACAGGCCCGCGCCATGTCGATATCGACCGAGCACATATTGGCCAGCGCTCCGTGCAGTTTCAGGTGTCGGACTTTGGTGCCAACTGCCTTGGCCATCCCTATCGCCGCACCCAGTTGATAACGCACCAGATTGCGCAAGCTGTCATGGGGCACCTTCATGTTGCGGCGACCAAACCCCTGCAGGTCGGGAAAGCCGGGATGCGCACCGATGCCCACTCCGTTCTCAGCCGCCAGTGTCATCGTCTTTGCCATCACATCCGGATCGCCCGCGTGAAAGCCGCAAGCTATATTGGCCGATGTGATGATCTTCAGCAGGCTGTCATCATCGCCCATTTTCCAAGGGCCATAGCTTTCCCCCATATCTGCATTCAGATCGACGCTGGGCATCGGCAACACTCCTTACTCGGTGGCAGAGATCATTCCGCCGATCAATTGGTAGGACAACAGGTCTGGTATGTCATGTGGGTTCCGGACCAGAGGTTCGACCCGCGCCCGCAGTCGTGACAAGTCGGACAGATAGGTTGCGTGCAGGGCGACAGCTTCCTCCATTGTCACGAATTGGAACTGTATCTGCCCACCCGAGGGGGTCTGCGCTGCTTGGGGCAGGTCACAGGGCAGGACGGTGGCAATCCGGGGATACCCTCCGGTGGTCTGGCATTCGGGCAGAAGGATAAAGGGGTTACCGGTGCCGGTCATCTGGATGTCACCGGGGGTGATTACCTCAGACAATATGTTCAGCTGACCTTGGGCAGCGAAGCCCTCACCCTCGCTGTTCAGTTGCATACCCATCCGGTTCGCCCGTGTCCCGCGCCGAAATACCGTCCGGGTAAATCGGTTCAGTGTGTCTTGCTCGAACAAGGCGGTTTGAAAGCTGGCAACTACGCGCAGGGTGCCACCGGCGAACCGATCCTCCGGACGCAGCTTCATTCCAGCGTTGCCCGCGTGCGGACCGGCCGGCAGCATGTCACCCTTCTGCACCGCGCGCCCGACCTTCGCGGTCAAATGGGCCGAGCGCGACCCCAGAAACCGTGGCGCATCAATCCCGCCTCCGACATGCAGATAGCCGTATGTTCCTTGTGTGACCGCACCGATTGTCAGCTTCTGCCCGGCCTGCAAGGCATGAGAGGCGTTCCAGAGGATCGGCGTGCCATCGATGTTTGCCTGCATCGGCGCACCGGACAGAGCGATGTTGACTGGCTCAGTGGCCTCGAACGTGCCGCCCATGCCTGCCATTTCCAATGCGGCGCTATCCGGGCTTTGCCCCAACAGCGCTGCGCCTTCATGAAGGGCCAACTGATCCGCCGCGCCAGACCGCGACAGACCCTGATCCAGATATCCTGTGCGCCCCTGATCCTGCACTGTGCAGGCAGGTCCGATCTGATGCACTAGCAGGCTCATGCGGAGATCTCCGTGCAGGACGCGCCGCCCGTGCCATCATTGGTCGCGCGGATGGCCTCCAGTTCGTCCCGGCTGACCGGAAGAAATTGCATCTCATCACCGGGGCGCAGGGCAAAGCTCTGCTCGGCTTCGGGGCGGAAACACCGGAACGCGGTCTGGCCTACATGCCGCCATCCGGTGGGGGTTGGCCCCGAAAACAGCACAAATTGGGAAATCGCCAACACCAGAGCCCCCTCGGGGACCATCGGCGTCAATTCCGGGAGGCGCGGAATGTTGAACTCGGGCCCCAGCGGGCCGAGATAGGGCTGACCGGGCGCAAAGCCGATGGTGAGCACGCGAACGCGGGTATTGCCGAGGCGATTGATGGCTTCGTTGGATGACAGCCCCGCGGCGGCTGCGGCCTCATCCAGTTGCGGCGCAAGCTCGCCGCCGTAAACGGTCGGCACCTTCCACAGACGACGCCCGGCCGGTAGCGGCGCCTGATACCAATCCTGTCGCTCCAACATCTGCGCCAGACGCGCCTCGATTTCAGAGTGTGGCAATCGAATTGGATCGAACCGGATATAGGCCGAAGCAAGCGAGGCCGATGTCTCGGCCACACCTTCCCAATTCAGAGAGTCGACAGCGTTGCGGAACGCTAGGGCGGCACGATTAGAAGATTCCGACATCGTATCGCCAAACGAAATCAGCAGACCGTCCAGACCAATGGTTTGGATGCGTGGGAAAGGGGCTACCTGCTTGGGTGTCATCTCATAATGCGTTCGAACGTTTCTTTGCGGCGAGGTGATCTTATCCCGGGCCAATGCGCAAGCCCCGGGCTTGGACCCGAGCGGCTTTCTAAGTCTAAAATGCGAGTCGAGTCGGGAAAACTGGCCGAATTCTGGGTGACCGAGTCGGGCTGGCCTTGTAGGTGCGGAAGGCGGACTCACTATATATAGAGTGGGCGTGGACGCGGCCGGGTCATGGCTTTGTGGTGGATCACCGGCTTTGGGGTGTGTTGGCAGGGATCGCCCAGCCGGAAGGTTCCATAAGCTATTGAAAATAAATCAATAATAATAAAATGGCAAAAAAATTGCGCAGGATGTGATTTTCTGCTTGCGGCTAGTGCTGGTTATACTTAGAACCCCCTTCACCGGCGCTGCTGAGGCGGTGCTGACGGGTTGG